>NZ_JBIEKD010000015.1:0-111323 GCF_043496955.1 Thalassobacillus sp. B23F22_16
CAGAATGGCTAATAAGAGTAACCAAAGAAAGAAGCCAAAACAGCTTCTCTTCTTAAAATTGCCCAAAAATAATTTAAAAAACCTTGGAGAGTGGGAGACTTGACAGTTTCGTTCATATCAGGAGGCTCATCACTCGCCCACGGAAAGCGAGTTGTTCCCCAACGCCCCTTTCTCTTACCCATTGTCTCGAAATCAAGTCTTCGACTTTTCGGTCCTATTGTGTAATAAAGCTATTATGAAAAATCAAAAACAAAGTTTAACAGAGCCTTAATCTAAAGAATCCAATTCAATTTCTTCCGGCAGTTTCTTTGTTGCTCCGGGAATTTTACGCGATTCGAAATCCACTACATCAGAGGAGTAAACTTTGATACTCACTTGTCCATTTATTACGTTTGTCCGGATCAGCAATGGTTGATTGTACACATTTTTAAAGGTGAAATCGGGCCCGTACCAGCTGACGGTAGCATCTCTTCCTTCAGGAACATAGGGGACTCGCTTGCTATGGGAATAGCGCTCAAGAATCTTCACTCCGGCATTATCCACTGCATTATACATCGTGGATGAAATTTGACAGATCCCTCCGCCTATCCCTTCTGTCACTTCCCCTTTGACGATAACAGGGGCAGGCTTATACCCTTTCTCTTTTGTTCGTTTGCCCACTACCTCATTGAAAGAAAATGTTTCTCCCGGAAAAACCACATGGCTGTCAATTGCTTCAGCAGCAAGCCGGATATTGTGGGACCGTTCTTTGTTTTTAGGGTTGAAATAAGTGACATAACTTCCAATTTCCTGTGTTCGGATGTTTGCCAGCAATTCGCTGTCCACTTTTGGATGAACAGTCAGTTCTGGCACCTCGATTTTCGAGCCTCCACTCCCGTACAAATAGCTGAACAACCCTTCGATGAATCTTTCCCGGTGCAACTGGCGTCCGACTTTCTCCTGGTTTATATTCCCGTTCTTCTCGATCTTGGCATTTTTAGCTTGTTCATGTACTTCCCTCTCTACCTGGACGACCAGTTGGTGAATTTTTTCCAGGTTAAAAAAAGGATCAAGCAGTTCGTTTTCAACAAATTGATGACGGTTGATGTGCTGAATCACCTCATCATCGTGGGTGATCGCTAAATCTTCATCATAAGTCATCGGTTGTATAAAAAATAAAACGGTTACTATCACATTAAGCATAGGCATCCTCCCACGGATAGTATGGCAAAGATACGCATCGTTCATGTGAAAGAGACGCACAGTTAAATTTTGGCATTGAAAAAGGAGAAGGGGTTACCCTCTCCTCAGCCTGTATCCAGTTTCTTTGGATATTATAAAAAGTCAGCTGCTTTTTTTCATAGCCTGCTGTTCTTCTGAACCTTCCTCGTACTTTTCCCAATTTATTGACTTCTCTAAAAGGATGGCCACCAGGACTCCAACAATAAAACCATTCGAGACAAGCGGCTGCACCAATGCTGGAAGCTGATTAAACAAGGAAGGATCAACAAACATGATCCCTACACCCACTAGTACCGGCCCTGCCAGTCGATGAATCGTAACCGAATTAAACTGATACCCACCCAGGCTCTTAAGTGAAGTGCCGAAAAGTTGCAAGTAAGCAACAAACAAAACAGCATTCCCAACAGTAATCGGCAAAGTTGCCAGCACCCCACCGAGGATGGGGATGATGCCTAATAATGACATCAGCCCTCCCCCAATCAGGAACGGCTTACGATTGAAAATACGGGTGCTTTCCAAAAATCCAACCGACGATGCAAATGGGGCATAAGATACAAGCCCGAACACACCCGCTGTCACCGAATAACTCCCAGTAAGCATGTAAGAGCGGAGGAACTGTCTATCAGTCGGAGTTTTTCCTAATAACTGAGAAGCAGCACGAACGGAAGCAATCGTATTGCTTAAATTAATCATACTGGCTAAAAAGGTAATCACGATAATTCCTATATTCAGGTTAGGAGGACCAAACGGGAACAATAGCAGCCCACCATTCGATTGAATGACAGTTCCCTGTTCAGAAGGAAAAAGTATCAGATAAAGCACCCATCCAGCAACCATTCCAATCAAAATTGCAAAATTACTCACGGTAGGCTTCCCTTTTATCTTCAGCAAGCTGACAAGTATGACAATTCCAAAAGAAAACAAGCTGACAGGTATATTCAGCGTACCTCCTTTATCCACTTTCAGCATGCCCTCAAAGAAGATAAGTATCAGTTGGAAGGTCAATAAAAACAAATAAACACTCATTACCATTGGCGTAAATATCCGCTGTATAAAAGTAAGCATGTTGAATAAACCCAATAAAAGGACGACAACCCCGGCAAGAATCATACCCGTAGCAATGCCACCTCCAATGGAAGTCAAACTCATCCCCATTGCTGATGCCGCTACGCTAAGGTTTAATATTAACCCCCATATGACCCCAGAAGGCCCTTCCATAAGTGGATAGCGGTGACCGATCCACCCTTGCAATACACAGGCTATTCCTGTAAAAATCAGTGCGCTTCTTAGGATGGAGGCAATTTCTTCTTGAGATAATCCAAAAGCAGCCCCTACCGAAATCGGTACCACTACCGTATTTGCAAAAATGAAAAACAACCACTGCAGTGATGCAGCAGCTGTCCCCCATGATGATAGCCGATTCATCAAAACACCTCTTCTTCATAACAGATACATTCTTTTCATTCTACTACTTTTTTCAGCTTCCAGCCATTTTCCAAAGTAAAACACAACCTTTCTCCTATTAGACCAAAGACTGTGGATAGAGAACCAGCTAAGTGTCCAAAAAAGACTGCCTCTCACATAGGAGGCAGTCTTACAGTTAACCGATATATATTCCTTTTTTCAATAAATTCATTTCCATTAGATAGGTCTCCATTGCCTGCTCTTCAGACAATCCCTGGGCGAATTTCTCAACGAAGTTGCGGAAGGTAACCGCAGTGAGAATTTGCATGATATGATATAACTCCTGATCACCCACAATATTGAGTTTACGTTTATCTATTTGAGCACTGACTTCATTGAAGTCATCGACACTTTCCTCATCACTGAATATCCCAAGAAAACTATGTTCGACTTTGTGCGTCATATTAAGAAAAGCATTCTTCATGAAACTGATATGTTCCTCCTCATGCAGCATACATTCAAACATGACTATCATCGCTTCAATCAGGTCCCCATCATGGTGTTGCAAAAAACTGATGAATTTGTCCTTCCGTTGCTTCGCCATCTTATCGAGAAGATAAAAGTAGATGTCTTCTTTCCCTTCGAAATACTGATAAAAGCTGCCGCGTGGTATTCCGGCAGCTTTGATGATATTCGCTATCGAGGCTTCAAATAATGGGACACGGGAAAATTCTTTCTCCGCAGATTGTAACAGGATTTGTTTCTTCTCTTCCGGCAAATTGAAAAATGTTTGTTTCGGCAATGTACTCCCACCATTCTCTATGTAAAGAAACACCAGCAAGTGGTGTTTCTTTTTCTAAAACCCTCTATATAAATTAAGTTTTTCCTGTCTTTTTTCTTCTTCTAAAAACGCTACAAAATGCTTCATTGCATTCATCGGCTGGGATTTCACCTGATCGGTGTAATCCTTTTTGGCCTGTTCAGTTGCAACATCGCTTCTTCCGATACGTTCCACAATGTAACGGACGCTGCGCTCCTGAATTTCGATTTGCTTATGCTTTGCTTCTTTAGATAATGCCATACCGACTGCTCCAATTAGAGCATAAATACCTACTGAGATCCAGTTAACCTGTTCGTCAGGCAGCATAAATAAAACTGTCAGCAAGTTCACTACCGAGATTGCTATTAAAGGGAAAGACAAGAAAACATATTTAGCTGCTTTTTTAGTAACAGGAGATAGGTTTCTCTCTAACTCCTCCACCTCTTGCTTGACAGAATTCGGCATATCCGTCATGGAAAAATTCATGTAATTTCCCCTTTTCTTATACTTTAATCCTTTAACAAAATTAAACTTTGATGAAGGATAAGAAATGAATGTACTATTCAATCTTCCCTTTGCGCCAGTTCCTTAATCATTGGTTTTTTACAAAATTTCACATCTATTCCTTTACCTTGTAAATCAAAAGCCAGCTTCTTCAGTCTCTCTACATAAATAGGATTGATTTCCATATGTGTATGCACCTCAATGTGACATTATGTCATGCTATACTTTAATAATATATGACACAGTGTCATAAGTCAATCTTTTTCCATGACAACATGTCACCTTCCACTACTAGTTGTGTTCCCTTAAAAATAATAAGATAATCACAATTTTTCTTTCCTCTCCTCTTGAAATCTTGACGAATTTTTGTTAAAGTACAATCAATTAAATATTTTTCTTGCTTCAATAAGTTGAAGCGGGATAGAGGTGCGAAGACCATCAGTACACAATAGGAGGATCATGAGGTCCAGCGAGAATTGTGGAAAGGGGAATTCGCCGAAGCGAAGAGAAACTCATGTTCTCAACGTTGGGTCTGCTATTGAATAAATACAGGACTGTCATATAGGCGACTATATGGAGGGCTATCTTACGCAAAGGAACGGAGTATACACGTTTCTACTGCAACAGCGATCCCTCGTTGTTGTTTTTTTAATGCGATAAATGGGAATGGCTCTATAAAACGCCTCTTATTTAAAATTTTACAAAAGGGTGTGAAAAGCTATGAATTTCGGCCAGGTATTAACCGCTATGGTTACCCCATTTGATCAAAATGGCGAGATCGATTTCAATGCTACACGTACATTAGTCAACTACTTAATTTCTAACGGTTCGGACGGTTTAGTAGTAGCGGGGACGACGGGTGAATCCCCTACATTGTCAGACTCTGAAAAGCTTGAGTTATTCCGCTTCGTTGCCCAGGTCGCAGAGGGACGAGCGGCAGTCATTGCAGGAACCGGTTCCAATAATACACGATCATCCATCGATTTGACCAAACAGGCAGAACAAACGGGTGTTGATGCAATCATGCTTACAACCCCGTATTACAACAAGCCTTCCCAGAAAGGGCTGTACCAGCACTATAAAGCAGTCGCTGAAGCAACTTCATTGCCTGTGATGTTGTACAACATTCCAGGACGAAGTGCAGCAAAAATTGCACCGGAAACAATTATCCGCTTATCTGAAATTGAGAATATCGTTTCTGTAAAAGAAGCAAGTGGTGATTTAGATGCGATGACAGAAATCATCACAAAAACCGATGCAGAGTTCACCTTGTACAGCGGTGATGACGGCTTGACCCTGCCTGTGTTAGCGATTGGCGGAACAGGAGTTGTATCTGTATCTGCTCATATCCTCGGTAATGAAATGCAGGAAATGGTCAACAGTTATAATTACGGAGATGTCAAACGCGCAGCTACAATTCACCAGGAAATCCTTCCGGTGATGAAAGCAATGTTTGCCCAGCCAAGTCCTTCTCCAGTAAAAGCAGCCTTAAACCTGATGGGCATCCATGTCGGCGACGTTCGCCTTCCGATGGTCCCATTGACAACAGAAGAAATCAATACGTTGCAGCAAAGTCTGCCACCGTATAAAGTTACAGCGGCAGGTTAAGGTAATGAAAAAGCGATGAAACCATGATGCTGGTTTCATCGCTTTATTTGTTTTATGCAGCAAGTATATGTTTATCTATTTGCTTTGATGTAAAAATACACAGAATTCCCAGCAAACATAGGCTGGCAGCGATCAGCGTGCCACCTGCAATAAAGGAAACAATTAAAAAATAAATGCCAATACCAGTTGTAAACCAGCCGATAATCAACAATAAACCAGCCAGAAACTCTAACCCTGCTTTCACTTGGATCACTTCTTCCTGCGATTAACTGAGTCTAAAAAAAGATATCGATAAAACGATCACCACTACCAATAGCTGAATGATAACGCCGGCAACACTACATATCATCCCTGTAGTGGCCAACCCTTTGCCGTCTTCATTCTTTTGATCCATTTCCTTCCTTGCTTTCTTTGCAAAAATAATACCGATTACCCCAAGTACGATTCCTGCTAAAGGCATCAGGACAAAACTCCGAGAACTAAAGATATGACAGCATGGCTATTGGGTGGTGATTTTTCACGCATGACCTTATCCCCTTTTGTGTGAATTATATCGTTGGTCGATTGCTTTGAAGAATAGCTTATTAAATGTATTCACCAGGCAACACTTATATACAAGTAATCAGGGAATAAGAATTATTTTATAGCTTCTGCCTTCCTTGCTACCTCTAATAGCTGACTTTTACTGATATCATCGTTTGCAAATACTTCATAATTCACCTCATCATTTTTCCATCTTAACGTTTTTAGATCACCATTCTTACCATATCGCCCCTGTTGGGAGTCACTGATTTCTATATCCTCTGTTGTAAAATCCAGGGCATTCCCATTCTCATTAATGGCTCGGAATAAAAAAGATTCATTTCCTTCACTAGTATACTGAATAGCAAGCATTTTCCCTTCTCCCATCTCCGGAGTATCGACCTGTATATCACTAGGTTCGAATGGTATTTCCTTTGGCACCAATGGATCAAAACTTAACGCATCCACGGCTTCTTCCACACTGGAAGTATCGTAAGTATGCATTTTTTGAGTGCTGCATCCAGCAAGTATGAAATACAATATGGCGGTGATTGTCATTAATTTTTTCAATAGAAGCATCTCCCTTTCGTGTTCAACCATTGCATTATTGAATATGACCTGTCAGAATGGGGAAGTTATACCCAAAGAAAATAAGAAGGCGACGGTGAAATTTTGATAGAAGTAAAAACATCTACTATTTCTGATGACGAACTTGATAAAGGCGTATTTGCTACAAAAGATATAGCAGAAGGTGAACTGATTCACCAGGCACCAGTACTCCCTTATCCGAATGAAGAACATGAGCATATTGAGAAAACTCACCTGGGCGACTATGTATTCGAGTATGGCAAAAACCACACGGCATTTTTGTTAGGATATGGGATGTTTTTCAACCATTCCTACCAGCCGAACGCATATTACGAAATAAATTTTGATAATCACTCATTTGAGTTCTACGCTTTCAAGGATATAAAAGCTGGAGAAGAAATCTTCATCAACTATAATGGCGAAACGGAAAACGATTCCCCGCTTTGGTTTAATGAAGATAATGATGATTGAACATGCACCCGATTTTCGGGTGTATTTTTTATACTTTAATAAAATCTAAGGCTTTCCCCATATGGACTTGGCGGTAACTAAGTTTTTCCAGTAAAATCATGAAGCTTTTTTGAAAGCTAATTAGTATACATACTGTAAGAAATAAACGAATAAGTGAGGTGTTGAAAATGTTCCCACGTATCTTTCATAAAGCAAACCGTCCTACCAAAATAGCCCTCTTAGCCGGTTCTATACTTTTGCTGCTCGGTGGTTTGATAAAACTGCTACTCCTTTAGGTCATCGGGAAAATGCGCTTCCTCTTTTGGCCATTGCAGGATTTGTAAATATAAGAGACAAAACCATGATAATTGAGCCATGTCATGTTATATGAGTGAAACCGCACCAATTATATTAGACATTTTTGAAAATAAGAGAGACAAATTTTTCCGAAAGAGAGACAGTTTTTAAAAAAAGAGAGAATTGAAGTCTTGTTATGAGACAATAGGTAAGCTAATTAGAACGACCATCACTTCTCTGTCCATATCAGCATCCTCATTATTCCCACGTTACTGTATATTCTTTTCATTTGCTGTTGGTTTTCCACCTTTCTATATGTACGAATGACATAGCCAAAAGTTTTCAATATTATCCAATTTCCTTAGAAAACCTGGCTTACACGTAGGTAGTGTTTTATTAAAAAAAGGTTCCGCTCTCCGCGGAACCTTATGTTCTGATCTCTACTTCTTCCCTTTTTTCAGTTGGTGTCCTGGTAAACTTCGGAAATCGGAAAACAATGGCCAGTAGGCCAGACAAAGCAAGCAGTATCGGATAAAAACTGTAAGGGACGATTTCCACCGGTGAAATCTTTGCTACCCCGGCAGCTGCAAGGATTTGAGCTCCATAAGGAATTAAGCCCTGTACCGCGCTTGAAAAGATATCAAGCAGGCTTGCCGACCTCCGGTTATCAATAGCAAACCGTTCAGAAATTTGTTTGGCAAGCGGCCCGGCCGTAATAATGGAAATCGTATTATTCGCTGTCGCGAGATTCACTGCTGAGACCAGACCAGCAATCCCTGATTCCCCACCTTTATTGCTATGGATTCGATTCGTGATCCTTTCCAGCAAAAATTCAATACCGCCATTTCTCCGAATCAGTTCAACCAATCCGCCAAGCAAGATGACGAGCATCGTCAGTTCCTGCATACCAGTAAAACCTTCACTGATCAACGTCACAAAGTCCATTATGGAAAATTCTCCAAGTGCCAGGCCGACAACTCCAGCAAAAATGATACCGCCAATCAACACAAAAATCACATTGACACCAGCGATAGCAAATCCAAGTACTCCAAGGTATGGCAGTACTTTGACGAAGTTGAATGGGTGGCTTTCCTCAATAGAACCTGCTGCATCGGCACTTAACACACCGAAAATGACAGCAGTTATTACGGCAGCGGGTAAAACAATAAAAAAGTTCGCTTTAAACTTGTCTTTCATTTTTGTCCCTTGTGTCCGAACAGCAGCAATTGTCGTATCAGAAATGATCGACAGGTTGTCCCCGAACATCGCACCGCTGATTATAGCACCCATTACTAACGCCACCGGGACACCTGTCTGTTCAGCAACTCCCAGTCCAATTGGAGCCAGCGCCACAATTGTCCCAACCGAAGTCCCCATGGAAATTGAAATGAAACAGCCAATCACGAACAACCCAACGACAAGCAGGCTTTGCGGAAGTATGGTAAGACCCAAATTCACCGTCGAGTCAACCGCTCCCATTCCTTCCGCTACAGAAGCAAACGCGCCTGCTAATAAGAAGATGATGACCATCAGAATGATGTTCGGATGCCCGCCCCCTTCCGCAAGCTGCATTACTTTCGTTTGGAATGTTTCTTTGCGGTTCATAAACAAGGCGGCAAATATAGCAACGAACACCGCCACAATGACCGGCATCTGATAGAAATCACCTGTAATAAGACCAGATCCGATAAATAATAAAATGAACATACCAAACGGAATCAGCGCGAACGGATTCCCTGTTATTTTTTCACTTTGCATATAAAAAACCTCCACTTTTATTATGCCCATTCCTGTTGTAATTTTGACCATGAAAAAAACTTCTTGCAGACGCAAGAAGTTACTGGTTATTTTCCTGCTTATCTGCCAAGTACCATGACTTGCTGGAATTAGCACCTTCCTATCCAGGAGGTTGCTGAAGCTTCATCGGACCAGTCCCTCTGCTTCTCTTGATAAGATCTCGATTTAATTATGGTTTGCTCATGCACTATTTTCACACTTTACAATAGAAAGAAGCTAGATGCAATAACTTGATTTTTCCATCCTCCCCATCGCCAATTAAAGAAATGCACCAATCGATCGTTGACAGGTGCATTTCTTGTTATTATTTAAATTTATAAACTCGAGCCTCATAAGGCTTGAATTTAACAGATTTTAAATTTTCCTCTGAATCAATCTCATAGTTGCTGAGCAAAAGCTCTGCCTCTTTATTCTGTAAGTTTGCCGGCAGCTCAAAATCAGCATCTTCTTCAAAAAGATTCGTGACAACCAATACAACCTCATCCTCCAACGCGCGAGTATAAGCATAAATACTATCGTGGTCTTCTAATACAAGGTCATAGCTGCCATAGATAAGAACGTCACTCCCTTTTCTCAAATCAATCAGCTGTTTGTAGTAATGGTAAATGGAGTTTGGATCCTCTATCCCTTTTTGTACATTGATTTCTGCATAATTCGGATTAAGCTTCAACCACGGCGTCCCAGTTGTAAAACCGGCATTCCTGGTATCGTTCCATTGCATCGGCGTCCTTGAATTGTCGCGGCCGTTTTTCCAAATGACCTCCATGATCTCTTCGTGAGATTTCCCCTCTTCTAATTCGTTGAAGTACATATTTTTAATGGCTACATCATTATAGTCCTCGATGGAATCAAACTTAGTATTGGTCATCCCGATCTCCTGCCCCTGGTAAATGAACGGCGTTCCCTGCATCAAAAAGTACATGGTCGCCAGACATTTTGCCGACTTATCCAGAAATTCCTTATCATTTCCCCAGGTCGAAACAGATCTCGGCTGGTCATGGTTTTCCAGGAATAAAGCATTCCACCCCCTGCCTTCCAGCCCCTTCTGCCATTTGGTTAAAATTTCTTTCAAGGAGTGGATATCAAGTCCGCCATCGGTATTTTTACCCCAGAGGTCAAGATGCTCGAATTGGAAGATCATATTGAACTTGCCGTTTTCCTCCCCGACCCATTTATCGGCTTGCTCGACTTTAACACCGTTAGCTTCACCAACAGTCATAATGTCGTAATTGTCAAATGTCTTTTCTTTCAATTCTTCCAGAAAAATCTGAATGCCTTCACGGTTCATATGACCTTCGAAGGAAGGGACAAACTTCTTGTTTTCCGGGTTAGGGAGATCTGGGAAGCCCGGGATCTTTTTAATATGGGAAATCGCATCGATTCGGAATCCGTCAATCCCTTTATCGAGCCACCAATTGACCATTTCATAAAGATTTTCACGCACTTCCGGATTCTCCCAATTCAAATCGGGTTGCTTCCGGGAAAACACATGCATGTAATACTCCTTGGTCTTCGCATCAAACTCCCATGCTGACCCGCCAAAAATTGATTCCCAGTTGTTCGGCTCCTTGCCGTCTTTTCCAGGATGCCAAATATAATAGTCCCGAAATGGATTGTCTTTGGAAGAGCGGGATTCGATAAACCACGGATGCTCATCAGAAGTATGGTTGATGACAAGATCCATGATCAGTCGCATACCACGCTTATGAACCTCTCTCAACAGCTGATCGAAATCAGCCATTGTTCCAAACTCCTCCATGATACCTTTATAATCACTGATATCATAACCATTATCATCATTCGGCGAGCTGTAAATCGGACAAATCCAAATCACATCTATTCCAAGATCCATCAGATAATCCAGCTTGGAAATAACACCCTGTATGTCGCCGATGCCATCTCCATTTGAATCCATAAAACTTCGCGGATATACTTGATATGCTACTGCTTCTTTCCACCATTTTCTGCTCATAATAGACTGCTCCTAACCTGTTGTCGTTAAATTATATCGTTAATGTGCAATCGATTGCACAAATAGACAAAAAAATAACAAGGTCAAACAACGACCTCTACTAGTTTCTCTTCATTTATCGTATAATTGCTTTTATCTATTGTCAAGCAGTAATTGAAATCGATTACATCCATTTGCTGTGCTGTTTATCCTTTACTTGTATATCTCCAATTATTTGGTATTATATAAAGGATTGATTGTTAGCGTCTTCTTCAACTATAAGTCAAACTTAAAGGAGTAATTTGATGGAGAAGGAATTCAGATATATCGGAGAAAAAATAGTAGATCATCGTTATGAATTGACAGAAACCTTTAATGAAGAAGTAATGAAGGTATATCCGGAAAATTTCGCTGAAACCGGTATGCCCGAAGCGGAATATTATAAAATTCGAGCGGATTTATTCAAATCCTTCGGAGAAGTTTTATATAAAGATGAAAAAGAAGTGCAGCAAAAGGTTTATGAGTGGGCAGAAGTAGCTGCTAAACGAACGATCGACTATCATGTATCCCTGACGGAGGCTCTTCGGGTCCTCTCCTTCTTTCAACCCACCATCTGGCAATTTTTTCAGGAGGAATTAGATCAGGAACATATCACTCCAAGGACAGTCATTGAAATATCCAGGAAAATTGACCGGCTCGTCGATATCGTAACCCGCGTATATGGCAGAGTACATGAAGAACACCAGCAGATGATAGCAGATACCGCGCATAGTGCCCTGGAAGAGCTGTCAGTTCCTATGGTGCCGATCGCAGAAGGACTTGCCGTCATCCCGCTTGTCGGGGCTATCGATACCCGCCGGGCCGCTTTAATTAATGAAGTCGCCCTGACAGAAGCAAATCGTCTTGGCCTCGAAGAAGTGATATTTGATATTTCTGGTGTTCCAGTATTAGACACTATGGTAAGTAATGAGTTGTTCACAATCATCAATTCATTGAGCCTCCTTGGCATCGACACCCGAATCAGCGGAATCCGTCCTAAAATAGCTCAAACCATCACTTCATTAGGTATCAACTTCAAAGGGATCAAGACATTCGCAAGTCTTCACCAAGCGCTCGAAGACTGCGGAATAAAAAGAGTAGAGGTAGATGCTCACATAAAGTAACAGAATACCAAAGACAGTTGAACCGTAGAAGCTCTTATTGCAGGGCTTCTTTTTAAATCGCTCATAAGCTAAAATCCTTCACTTACAAAAACTTCTGAATAGAATGATATTTATCTTGCATCTCCATTGCTCTCGTTAAATTACGCCGCTATAATGAGTATATTATTCTTTTTTCGAAGGAGGAACTTGGTTTGCCTATCAATATTCCCAAAGATTTACCAGCAGGAGAAATTCTTTCAGAAGAGAACATTTTTACGATGGACGAAGAACGGGCGAAAACCCAGGAGATCCGTCCTTTGAACATACTGATCCTGAACCTGATGCCAGAAAAAGAACGGACCGAGACTCAATTGCTGCGGTTGCTCAGTAACTCTCCACTTCAAGTAAATGTCGAGTTTTTACATACCGCTACTTATGAGTCGAAAAATGTGAGCAAGTCACACTTGCAGCAATTCTATAAAAGCTTCAAAGATATCAAACACCAGCGTTTTGACGGCATGATCGTGACCGGCGCGCCAATTGAACAGTTGCCGTTCGAAGAAGTGGTATACTGGGAAGAACTTACGGAAATTATGGAATGGACAAAAGACCATGTCACTTCCGTCATGCATATATGCTGGGGGGCTCAAGCCGCACTTTATCACCATTATGGTATTGGTAAATATGAATTGCCTCAAAAGTTGACCGGAGTTTTTAAACATCGCTTACTACAGGACAATATTAAGCTTGCCCGAGGCAGTGATGATGAATTTGTGGTGCCTCACTCTCGTTATACCAGTGTTCCTGAGGAAGAAATACTGGCACACGATGACCTGATTCTCTTATCTTCTTCTGAGGAAGCTGGCCCATGTACGATCCTTTCGAAGGATCAAAAACACGTAATGATCACCGGCCACATTGAGTATGATGCCGAAACACTAGGAGACGAATACCACAGGGATACAAATAGAGGGCTGGATCCTCATGTACCTGTTGATTATTTCCCCGACAATGACCCAGAGAAGAAGCCATTAAACCGCTGGCGTTCTCATGCGTATTTAATGTTCTATAATTGGCTGAATTACTATGTATATCAGGAAACGCCGTTCGCCTGGAAATAACGTAAAAACTTATTTAAAGGGAAAAAAATAGATAGACAGATTCCAAAAATTGTATTATTATATATACAGGTTTAAGCTTTATCAAATTGAATAAAACTCCAAAGGGGAGTAGCTGACAGTTATGTCGACAATACGTGATCATTGATCACCGGCTTAACTGGCAACATTACGTTGTTTGCGAGACCTTTGCCTAATGCGGTAAAGGTATCAATATGGACTTCATAAGACCTTTACCATGTCATTGGTAAAGGTTTTTTTATTGCCTGTAAGGGGGAGGACAGTATTTAATCTTTATATCTATCACTTCAAATATGTGGGTAACGAGGTAAAACATCCTTTATGTCAACTTTAGATCAGGGAGGTAACATCGTTGATTACGAAAGTGTTAAGCAAGCTAAAAATCGGATCACCTAAAGTGGATTTGATCTTAAATAGGAACGAGCTCACCCCTGGCAGCACCGTCTCCGGTTCCTTTCATTTACATGGCGGCTGGGTAAGCCAGAGGGTGAACCGGCTGGAGTGCGACTTGGTGAAAGAACAAACTGGCAGAAAACCAGAATTCGTCGAGCCCGTAACCACGGTATTAATGTCAAAGACTATTGAAGCGAATGATAAAACGGAAATCCCTTTCCACTATCAGTTACCGGAAGAACTTCCACCCACCACAGATACCATTACCTACCGCTTACGAACAAAGATTGTTTTTAAGGATGATGTCAAAAGCTTTGATCATGACGAAATCATCATTAGTAATTAAAAAACAACTAATATAAAGGAGCACATGAATTGGACATTTCTTTATTGATGGAATATGGATGGGTATTATTGATTCTCATTGGTTTAGAAGGTATTTTGGCAGCAGATAACGCCCTCGTCATTGCTACGATGGTAAAACACCTGCCGGCGGAAAAAAGAAAAAAAGCATTATTTTATGGGTTAGCTGGCGCATTTGTATTCCGCTTCGGATCTTTGTTCATCATTTCCTACCTGGTGCACATTTGGCAGGTTCAGGCGATCGGTGCCCTCTACTTGTTCGGCATTGCTGTCTATCACCTATTGAAAAAGCATGTACTGAAGCCGAAGTTGAAAGCTGTAAAAGAAGTGAAAAAGGGGTCAGGATTCTGGGCAACTGTTATTAAAGTAGAGTTGGCTGACATTGCATTTGCCGTCGACTCCATTCTCGCTGCTGTTGCCTTAGCAGTCACATTACCAATGACCAGCATGCCTGAAATTGGTGGCATGGATGGCGGTCACTTCGCCGTCATCCTTGCTGGAGGAATCATCGGCCTTATAATCATGCGATTTGCAGCCAGCTATTTTGTCGGCCTGCTCGACCGTAGACCAGGTCTCGAAACTGCTGCCTACCTGATTGTCGCCTGGGTTGGTGTTAAGCTAGCCGTCTATACCCTGGCTCATCCAGAACTCGCCATCCTTACAGAAGGCTTTGCTAAAAGTGCCGGCTGGAAAATAACCTTCTGGTCTGTCCTGCTTTCCATTGGTGTTGGAGGCTGGTTTTTATCTAAAGAAAAACCTCATCAAGCTGTAGAGAGCAAACCTGTTGTACAGAATTAAGCATATAAAAAAACTGCTGGAATTCCAGCAGTTTTTTGCTTTCAGGTGGAATAATAGAAAATTTTCAACGATAGTTTACCAGGTAAACACAGGGATATATTAATAGTCTTGCTAGTAATGACGATCGTCTGTATTACTCATTCCTACCCGCCCTATATTGATTTTACTTTATGTAAAACCTGGGATTACCAGGAATTCCATTATAATCCTAACCAATTAGGAATCCACATTGTAGCATTTTCCCAGTAGGTAATAACAAATAGTATAAGTATCCCCATGATCAGAAATGGTGCTACTGCCTGGACCAGTTTTTCAAAACGGACCTCTGCAATAGAGGAAACGATAAATAGCCCAGTACCAACTGGTGGAGTTAACAAGCCTATCGTTAAATTGATACAGATGATAACCCCGAAATGGATCGGGTCAATTTCAAATGTTGTAAGCAGTGGCATAAATACAGGAACCAGTATGATTAAAGCTGCTATTCCATCCAAAACGGCTCCTAACAATAGAAGAAAAATATTCACTAACAGTAAAAACACAATTGGGTTATCAGACAAAGATGTCATCCCAGTAACTATCGCTTGAGGAATTTGTTCAAACGCAATCATCCATCCAAAGATATTGGCCATTGCAATAAGGAAGGTAACCGTTGCCGAGGTGAGTACCGTGTTGATAAGAATATCGGGAATTTTTCTCCACTTAAGCTCTTTGTAAAAAAAAGCTCCTACAATATAGGCAACCACAGATGCTATTGCTGCTGACTCCGTCGCTGTAAACGCACCGCTGATAATACCAGCTATTATAATGAAAGGAACTAATAAAGCTGGTAATACACTAAATGTACTTTTAAAGATTTCTTTCCATGATGCTCGTTTACTTTTCTGGAAGTTATATTTGTATCCTATTAAACTGATCAGCACTATAAAACCTATCCCATATAGGAGTCCTGGTATAATACCAGCCATAAACAAACCACCTATCGACGTCCCCGACAAGGTCCCATATATAATGAATATCATACTTGGGGGAATAATAGGTGCTACGATTGATGATGCCAATGTCAGGGCAGAAGAAAAATCCTTATTGTAACCTTCCCTTTCCATTTCAGGCACCATTACTTTACTCATCATAGCTGCTTGTGCATTAGCAGACCCCAAAATAGAGGCTAGAAACATATTGGATACCACAGTCACATAAGCTAACCCTCCCCTAACATGACCAAATAGAACTTTAGCAAACTTCACAAGTCTTGTTGTGATGCCTCCCCCATTCATCAATTCTCCTGCCAGCATGAACAACGGAATAGCCAACAAACCGAAGTTATCTAGTCCAGAGTACATCCTCATGGGGGCGGACTCCATCAAAGTAGTATTCCCCTCCACTAAAAAGTACAAGATCGTTGTCATACCCAGGACAAGTGAAATTGGTATTGCCATAAATAAAAAAACAAAAAACATAATCACAACTAAAACACTCATTGACTCTCATCCTTTCTGAAAAAGTCAATTAGATTGGAAAATAGATGAATGGCTGCAAAGCTAAGCCCAAGTGGAACAGCCATATAGGGAATCCACATAGGCAATAGCAATGTAGTTGATTTTTGGTAGGCAACGCTTGGGGATAAAATCCAATTCACACTGTAGAAGATCAATATAAGTAGAAAAAGGAGCATAAAAATATGCCCAATAACGGATATGAGTTTTCTTATATTGTCAGGAATGAACTCCATTACTATCGTGACACTAGCCTGGGACTTATATTTCAGTCCCAGACTGCCACCAATAAAGCTGATCCAAATCAACAGGAAAATGGAAACTTCACCTGCCCACGATAAAGGAGATTGCAACAGATAACGAAATACTACCGCAACAGCCAAAACGACAGCCATACAAAACATCAGGATAACCGCAAGTATTCTTTCTATTTTTGAAATCCCATAACTAATTGCCTTCATCTGTTCAACCCCCTAGGTC
Source organism: Thalassobacillus sp. B23F22_16 (assembly GCF_043496955.1). NCBI lineage: Bacteria > Bacillati > Bacillota > Bacilli > Caryophanales > Bacillaceae > Thalassobacillus > Thalassobacillus sp. B23F22_16. Next base: position 16,974 of record NZ_JBIEKD010000015.1, read on the forward strand.
TTATCGAAATGTATCAATGAACTCTTGAATAAGCGGATCCTTCGCTCCGTATTTTTCATCGAACATTTCAATCTGTTCACTAAATACAGAGGAATCGAGCTCATAGATATTCATGCCATTATCTTGTAACTCCTGTTTGAATTCCTCTTCTTGTTCTGCTCTTGTCATAGCCGTATATTCAGCTGCTGCTTTAATAGATTCTCTAACAATTTGCTGGTCGGCTTCGGACATACCTTCGAAGGTAGATTTATTCGCCATAGCAATTGCAGGCCAGACCATGTGGTTGGTAACAGCCCCGTGATCGACAACTTCGTAATATTTATTTGTGATGGCAGCATCGAGATCCATATCCATTCCATCAATGACCCCAGTCTGTACTGCTGAATATACTTCCGGCAGTGGAAGCCCCTCGGTGCCAGCCCCTGTCGATGTATAGAAATCCTGCATCGGAGGACTAGGGGTTACACGCAGCTTCAAGCCATCCATATCTTCTGTGCTTTTTACTTCCTTATCTTTAAAAAGCATTACGCGCTGTCCTGCAAAAAGGTAATCCAATCCCACTAATCCCTGTTGATCTAAAGTGCCAAGTATCTTTTTAGCCACATCCGAATCTCTCGCATCATTTGCGGCTTCCAGATCTTCAAAGGCGTAAGGAGTGAACCAGGCAGCAAACGCTTCCTCTCGGGAACTCATATAAGCTGCAGTTATTAATCCAAAATCAATGGAGCCTCCTACAATTTGTTCTACCATATCTGCTTCTGTACCAAGTTGGCTGGAAGGGTATATTTCCAGTTGCATTCTTCCATCAGACCTTTGATCAAGTTCTTCCTTGAATTTTTCAGCTCCTTTATGCCACATGTGAGAAGGGGGAGTGATATGTGCCAATTTAAATGAATAAGTCTCACCGTCCTGTGCATTGGCATCTTGAGTTGCACCGGTATCGGAAGAGTTATTACAAGCTCCTAGTGCCAACAACATGAATGCAAATACGAGCAGATATAATCTTTTATTCATAAAATTTCCTCCTATTAATTTAATAAGCAATCGGGAAGGACTTTTCACTATCTCTCTAGTAGACAGGGGCTGGTTGTTCCCATCCTAATAACAAAGCTGCTTCGTAATGCTTTCCTTGCAGCAATAGTTTGCGAATTCTCGTGGAAGAGATGGTGTCACCTCCAGCACAACGAACGGTCTCAGTTAAACTAACCTGGAAATGCTTTGATAATTTGGTCACATCACCAGTTCGATTCTTTCCAAACCGGAAATCCCGCCCTACATTTATTTCTTTTGGAGAAACTCTTGTAAGTTCCTCAATAAAACTATCAGCAGACCTATTAATATAGGATTGATCAAAGTTGGCTACTACAATATGGTCAACCCCTAACGTGGCTATTCTGCTAATTTTTTCTTCCACTGTCGTTAAAACCTTGGCGCCTTGAAAATAAGATCGGGGAGGAGGATCGAATGTGTAAACTAAGCTTGGAACCATGAGTTCCTTACTTCTTTGGACGGCCTGTAAGATGACTTTCTGGTGGCCGCGGTGTACACCATCAAAAGCACCAATGGCGACCACCGCTCCCGGTAAATCTGGTGTTCTATTATCATGCGCTTTCATAGGGACCACCTCTTTCAGTAGAAGTTAACAAGCTTACCAATCACTTTTCATTCTCACTGTCGGCTTTTGTTACACCGGCAACAGCCCAGTTTTCCTTTTCAACTTCTTGAATGATGATACGTACTTTTTCTGAATCAATCGTTAAACTTCGGACAATGGCTTCATTTACTTCTTTTATTAATTGTTTTTTTGTATCTTCACTACGTCCCTTCACGATATGGAGGAAAGCAACGGGCATGATTATACCTCCTTATGAAGCAGTGACATCCAATTTCATTTTTCCTAACGTGCCGAAATCCACTTCAATATCATCTCCATCGTAGACATGTACAGCTTCCGTAATTCCTCCAGTCAGGATAACCATTCCAGGATCAATGGACAGACCAAGTCGATTAATCATCTTGGCAAGTTCCATAATGGAACGAACGGGATGGCCAAGGACGGCAGCACCCGAGCCGGATTGAACAACCTCACCATTTTTATAGAGTGACACTGGCATATCACTAAGAGAAGTATGGTACGGCGAATAGGCTTGATCTCCAAGAAAAAACTTGGAAGAGGATGCGTTATCAGCCACTACATCTTCTAACGTGAAGGAAAAATTTTTATAACGACTATCAATCACTTCTACTGCAGGCATGATGAAGTCTGTCGCTGCCCAAATATCCCTGGGAGTAAGGTTCTCTCCCTTCAATTCATCTTTCATTACGAAAGCAACTTCCGGTTCTACCCTTGGATGAATTAACCCACTAAGTTCCAATTTTCGATCAGCTACTTCCATCGACTGAGTAAGACGTCCATATATCGGTTCTTTGACTCCCACAGATTCTTGTTTAGCCCGGCTCGTCAGTCCCATTTTCCAGCCAATCATTCGATCTCCACGTGCGCCTGCCAGCTCCCCCCACAAACTTTGTATTTTATAAGCATCTTCTACTGATAAATCAGGATATTGGAGGGTTAGCTTTTCCATTTCCTCTGCATCATTTTGATGTCTATCCACGTGCTCTGCTAACTTTTTCAAATCTATTGCTTTGGTTTTCAAAAACTTACGCTCCTTCCGTCTTTATGTATTTTATTTGGTAAATCTTACAGAAGCTTCACCCAGCTGGTCGATCCTTACAGAAAATTCATCGCCCGGCTTTGCATTAACTGCTGCAGACAACGCCCCTGACAAAATCACTTCACCTTTCTTCAAGGAAATATCATATTTAGCCAGCTTATTTGCAAGCCATGCGACACATTTGGCCGGATTTCCCAGCGCTGCAGAACCTTTTCCTGTATTCACCCGCTCCCCATTCTGAAAAAGTTCCATGTTCAGCCGCGGAAGGTTTACCCCTTGAATAGGGACAGCGTTATCACCAAGTACATACAGGCCAGATGATGCGTTATCAGCAATGGTGTCCGGGAGGGTGATTTTCCAATCAGAAATCCTGCTATCTACTATCTCAATGGCCGGCATCACAGATTCTGTGGCTTTAATGACATCTTCCACAGTGATAGAAGGCCCTCGCAATTCTTCTTTTAATATAAAGGCTACCTCCCCTTCTACTTTTGGCTGCAGGACTCTATGTGGGGGAATTTCCCCGCCATTTTCAACTGCCATAGTATCCAGGAGATGTCCGTAATCAGGTTCATCTACTCCTAACAGCTCTTGCATGGCAATAGAAGTTAACCCGATCTTCTTACCCACCACCTGATGGCCCTCGTTTACTTTTTTCTCGATATTTACGAGTTGGATCCGGTAGGCTTCTTCCATAGTCAAATCGCTTTTAATATCTATTAATGCCTGCATACTTTGCTGTTGTTTTTCTGCTTGTTCTAACTGACTGGACAAATCATCCAAATCACTGCTCCGTATTTTTCTAGTCAAGAAGCCAAACCTCCTTCCTTTTTAGATTCACCACTAGAGTTTGATGGTGATATTCGATAATTCACTATAAAATTCAAAGCTGTGTATCCCGCCTTCTCTGCCAATACCACTTTGTTTCAGTCCCCCAAAAGGTGTACGTAAATCTCTTAGGTACCAAGTGTTAACCCAGATAATTCCCGCTTCTATTTGGTGGGCTACCCGGTGGGCACGACGTAAATCATTTGTCCAAATAGTGGTCCCCAACCCATAATGGGTATCGTTTGCTTGCTCTATTACTTCTTCTTCTCTATCAAAAGGCATTACGGTCACTACAGGTCCGAAAATCTCTTCTCGTACACACCTGGAATCACGGTTTAGACCAGCTACAATAGTAGGCTCAATAAAGTAACCTTTGTGTATCCCCTTCGGACGATTTCCCCCCGTAAGGATTTCTCCTCCTTCTTCCTCCGCTATTTGAATATAATGATTCACACGCTCATAATGCTCTTTCGAAATGACAGCCCCTACTTTTGTCCCCGACTCAAATGGATCTCCTACCCGTAGTTCTCTCGTTTTCGTTACAAACTTCTCCAGAAATTCGTCATAAACTTCCCGTTCCACATAAATTCTGGATCCGCAAAGACATACTTCCCCCTGGTTCATAAAACTGGACTTAAGCGTTGTTTCAATCACTTCATCGAGGTCAGAGTCAGCGAATATGATATTTGGGTTCTTACCCCCCAGTTCATAGGAGAGTTTTTTCAAAGTAGGTGCAGCAGCCTTCATGATTGCTGTTCCTGTCTTGGTCTCTCCAGTGAACGTTATCGCATCTACATCTTCATGTTCTGTAAGTGCTGCCCCCGCAGAATTCGGGCCAAACCCATGTACCAAGTTGACTACCCCGTCCGGAACACCAGCCTCTTGAATAATTTCCGCCAGTACTGTAGCAGTCATCGGTGTCCATTCGGCAGGTTTCATTACTACTGTGTTTCCTGCTGCAAGACATGGGGCCATTTTCCAAGTCAACAAGAGTAATGGTAAATTCCATGGGTTGATCATCCCCACTACGCCTACAGGACGGCGGATGGAATAATGTAATGCCAGATCATCTTGTTGGTAGGATTCCGTTCCTAAAGATGTCAAGAAGTCTGCAAAGAAATGAAAATTATAGGCTGCCCGAGTAATATCAACTTCCAGGGCCATTTCATAAGGCTTTCCGGTATCCATTGCTTCCAATGCGGCTAATTCTTCTTTTCTATCAATAATTAAATCTCCAATACGGCGTAAAATTTGTGATCTTTGTGCCGTAGTAATGTTAAGCCATGGCCCTTTTAGAGCAGTCCTGGCTGCTTTAACGGCCAAGTCAACCTCTTCGTATCCACCTTCCGCTACTTTGCCCATCACTTCCTCTGTAGCTGGATTAATATTTTCAAAGGTTCTCCCATTCTCAAAGTCCATATAATTCCCATTGATAAAGTGACGACAATCAATAGGTTGAACCTTTTTTCCGTGCATTTCCTTTATAGGCATGTAATGTCCTCCCTTACTAAATCTCGAATTGACTTTAAGGAAAGATGGTGACTTAACGCCACCATCTCATTCTTCAATTTCAACAATCATTTCAATCTCGATGGCTGTCCCGCCTGGAAGCTGTGCCATTCCAACTGCTGAACGGGCATGACGCCCTTTTTCCCCAAACACTTCAACCAGAAGATCAGAGGCCCCGTCGATCACTTTGGGCTGATTTATAAAATCTTCTGTACAATTCACCATTCCTAATAATTTGACGACACGCTTCACTTTACTTAATTCTTTAAGCTCAGCTTTTAAAACACATAACAGATTCAGCATGGATATTCGTGCGGCTTGATATCCTTCTTCAACACTTAAATCTAATCCAAGTTTCCCATGGTATTGATCTACCCCCTGACCAGCAGTGAAGATCAGATTACCTACCTTTACGTGGCTCACATAATTCCCCACCGCCGAGCGAACAGGAGAAAGTTCAAGACCGATGTTTTGCAGTTTCTCCTCTGGAGTTATTACTTTTTGTTCCATAATTTAACCTTTTCTCCTTTACGTTTAAGAATCGGAGCGCATTCTCCCCTAATAACATGCTTTTCTGTGCTTCAGTCAGATTGTCCATTTCATCTACTACTTTCCCAGGTGGAATTTCCCGCAATAAAAATGGATAATCGGAACCCATCATCACTCGGTCGTGGCCAAAACGATCAATCAAGTAGTTGATATTAAGAGAATCATAGTTTAATGAATCAAAATAAAAGTTCTTCACATAATGGCTTGGCGGATGAGGAGTCAATCGTAAATGCGGCCATACTTCCCACCCTTTATCCAGTCTTGGGAGGATATACGGGAAGGAGCCACCCCCATGCGCAAAACAAATCTTCAAATTCGGAAACTTTTCGATTACTCCGCTCCAAATCAAGCTGGCGGCTGCCAGTGCTGTTTCACTGGGCATTCCTACTGTGTACATAAAATTGTGTCGGGGCGTGCGATCTTTCGCCATGGTCTCCCAGGGATGAATGAATAAAGGTACATTCCATTCTTCAGCTTTTTCGAAGAATTCGAGGAATTGAGGGGAGTCAAGGTTCTCCCCATTGATATTTGTACCAATTTCAATTCCATAAAGGTGGAGCTCGTTTATACATCGTTCCATTTCTTTGATGGCAGCTTTTACGTTTTGCATAGGAACTGTACCCAGGCCAATAAACCGTGCCGGGTTTTCTTTAACAGTTTCCGAAATGAAATCGTTTTGTATTTTAGCCATCTCTGTGGCAGCTGTTACGTCTGCCCAATAAGAAAAGGTGACCGGAATCGGGGAAAGCACCTGAATATCTACACCCTCCCGATCCATATCCTTAATCCTTTTTTCCGGGTCCCAAACTTGATCGGTAACTTCCCTGAATACGTTGCCTTCGATCATAATATTTGCACCACAAGCACAGGTTTGATTCAAGGTGGGCCATTTGCCCTCATACTTTTCTGTAAAGTCAGGTAAATCTTTTGGAATAATATGTGTGTGGAAATCTACCCTCATGCCTTCCATTCCTTTGCTTCAGGAGGCATGACATACCCGCACTTATCACAAGTTCGAAGTTCCTCACTTCCGTTGAAAGTTTCAATCGCTTCCTTAACTTGTGTTCCTATGTCAGTCAATTGCACAGTAGCACGGTGCATTTCATGGTTACAGTTATCACAGAACCACGAGAAACTCTCAAGCTCTCCTTCTCCCCTTTTACGCTCAATCACTATGCCATAGGAGTCTGCCACCCGGTGTGGAGAATGAGGGACATGCGCTGGAAGCATGAACATCTCTCCTTCTCCAACTTCTACGATTTCACGTTCTCCCTCTCCATTGATACATTCTACAAAGGCGCTTCCTTTCACCTGATAGAAGAACTCATCAGCAGGGTCGATATGGAAATCACGACGCTTGTTAGGTCCCCCAAGAAGCATCGCAATGTACTCGGAATCTTCCCATAGCACTTTATTATTTACAGGCGGTTGCAATAAATGTTTGTTTTCCTCAATCGTTTTCTGTAGATCCATCACCCTGGATTTCAGTAAAGATGTAGATTTAGTAGACATGATAAATCCTCCTTGTGTTTATTTATCTATCAAACTGTTTTGTAACCGCTTTCACAAAGCGTTAATATAACCCAAATCTTTAGAAATATTTTCTGCTGTGCTCACAACATTTTTAATCATATCATCACGGTTTTTGCCATTCATATAAGTGATTGGCCCTACCATATTCAAGGACGCAATTATTTGGCCGGTATACGAACGGATAGGTGCTGCTATTCCATATAAACCTAGTTCATTTTCATTGTTGCTTATTGCATAACCTTGTTTTTTGATTTGTCTTAACTCTTCTTTCAACGTATCAAGCTCTGTAATGGTATTTGGCGCAAGCTTCAATAGGCCTTTAGATATCGTTGGCTTAAGAAACGATGGATTATAAGCCAGTAATACTTTTCCGGTACTCGTACAATAGGCTGGTTTGGTAGCACCAATATAAGTTGGTACTGGGAGGGAATCTTTCGACTGCACTTTTAGAACAAAGCGAACTTCCCCGGCATCAAACATTCCGATGTGCACGGTGCCATGAAATTTTCTAACCAGTCGTTCACAAAAAGGAGTGGCTTCATTGTAGATGTCCTGCTGGTACATAACATGATTGCTCCATTCAAGAAGCTTCCAGCCTAAACGATACCTTCGACGGCTATCTTGTATTAGGATCCCTTCCTGACATAACGTACGTACAAGGTGGTTCACCGTGCTTGGATTCATTCCTAACTTCTCTGCAATTTCTAAATTACCAAGTGCAGGTTCATCATTAGTAAAACAATTTAGAATTTTGGAAACTTTCCGAACAGACGAAATCACTTAGCTTCCTTCCCCCTTATTCCTATAACGTTTATAAGTAATTTTTCCCATATTAACCAGTATAAAGGAATTACTTAAATAAACGCTAACCAGCCCTGACGAAAATTGTATATTTAGGTCGTTTGTACCTGGTCGACTTTCGTTCCTTTCAAAGCCTCATCTACCATTTCAAATTTATTCTTACGTTTGAATCCGTTATAAAAACGTCCCAGCCTTCTGACAGGATCACCAGAATAATAACGCTCATATTGAAGCAGACGTTGACCGAATGCTTCTCCACTTAAATCCCAGGCAAGCTTGAATAATTGCACCCTTTCTTCTGAAGAAACTCCTTCACGTCCTACATAATATTTCTCTGTAACGCTCCTGAGTTCAGGGTTAACAAAGTCTGCTTCTGATGGGGACATCAACAAACCGCCCGCACCGATCGTCTGAATAACCTCGACTGCTCTCGGGTACATTTTTGGCAGCATACCACGGATAGTCTCCAGCGGGGTACCTGCTGGCATCACTTCCCCATGAGGCAATGTTTCATACTCATATTCAGAAACACGGAGTAACGACCTTATAGCTTCTACTGACTGCATCAACTCTCCCAGTTGGGTCTGAACATTTAAATATCCATCGACACCGATAGAGTCCGCAACCCTGGCAGCCACTTCCGAAGCAAATTGCAGCTTGATTAATCCTCTTACGCCCGATTGATGTGCAGGCTGTTGACCAATGCCTGTTTTAGGATACAGCAGGTTAGCGGCCTCTACGTTTTGATTGATAAATATTCTATGTTTAGGGACGAACACATCATTAAATACAAGAAGGGCATCCATTTCTTCGTATCGGGAGGAAAGCGGATGATCGAACAGGGAACGCTTTCCATCCTGGGCCGGCTCCCGGCAAATGATCTGTAATCCTGGTGTATCTAATGGTAATGCGAATGCGATGGCATATTTTTCGTCTCCTGGTTTAAATCCAGGAAAAGAATAGATAATAACTTCGTCTGTGATCGGGGCAAGAGTTGCAAGCATTTTTGCTCCTCGCACGACAAAGCCATCTTCTCTGTCTTCAACCACCCCTAAATGAGTAAACTCATCACTTTGCTCATGAGAAGCCTTACTCCGATCATTCTGTGGGTTAATTATGGCATGCGTTAAGAAAAGGTCATTATCACGAATATACTTGTGATAGTCAATCATATTTTTTGCCCATTCAGGATCATACTGTTCAAGGAACCACGAGTTACTCGCCATCGCTGTTACGGTCACATTCAAGAAATCCGGTGTCCTCCCCATTAGCCCAAATGTGGCTCTTGCCCAAATTTCAAAAAGTTTTGAACGCGCTTTCAAATCTTCGTATGACTTTGGTACTTTGAAAGCCTGAGAAACCCTTTCCCCATTCTCCTCGCAAATATAAGTAACGTCATCTCGGTATGCAGGGTCATTTTGCATATCATAAAGTTTGGCAATTTCCTTAATTGGCTGATGAAAAACCGGCTCGTTGTAAACGTCCGTAACTTTTTGGCCACCTAGCCATACTTCCGGCTGCCGTGATTTCAAACCTTCTATATATTCCGCTCCAGTACGAATCCCCATAACAGTTGTGCCTCCTTCAATTAATCTGTAACATAGTTTTCAATAGCTTTTGTCTGACGAAATTTACCTTTGAAAAATACTAAGCCATCATCTTCCTGATACGTATAATTCTTTACTTCACCTAAAAATAAAACATGGTCTCCACCATCGTATTCTTTCCATGGACTACATTCGATGGTCGCTAATGCTCCCTTTATTTTGGGACCGTATTCACTTTCTTCCCACTCGATCGTTAAGCCTTGTTGTTCACGGCCGGCGAATTGCCAGGCAATGGCTTCTTGGCCTGAGGATAAGATATTTACAATGAAACTCTTGTTCTTAAGACTTTCATAAGCCTTAGCATTCTTATCAATAGATACCAAAATAAGAGGAGGATCCAAGGATACAGATGTAAAAGAGTTAACCGTAATCCCTTTCTTAACCTCATCATCTTCACTCCAGGTAACAACCGTTACACCAGTGGCAAAACTTCCCAAACAATTTCTTAAATCGCGCACATCCATTTTCGTTATTCCACCTCCATAAGTAAATTCTGTAAACACTATACAAAATAATGAAATAGTAAAAAGCCCAAAATTTCATATTATGAAATTTTAGGTTATTTTTTTAATATTTCTGATTAAATCGACTAATTTTTTTATTCTGAAACTTCAAACAAGAAAAAAGACAGTGATCCTGTCGACTCACTGTCCGAGGATTAATCGAGCTTTTAGGTAATTGCTAGCAATAGTTTAAAGCTTGTACCTCGTTAATCACTTTCACCATATTCTTCGTCATATAATTCTCCTGCTCTCCAAACCAAATATACTTATAGCCATCCACTTCCGGTGTCTCCTTTTTTGTATACCGATGAATAAAGCAGGAGGAACAACTCATTTCCGCGGTATTGGGAAGCTTGTCAACTTTCAGTAAAAACAGATGAAGACCTTTCTTGGGGTTGTAGTCGAACACCCCTAAATCGACCAGTTTATCCTTAGGAATATCCAAGTTGGTTTCTTCTCTCACTTCTCGAACACAGGTTGACCTTGGGTCTTCCTCTTCCCCAACTTCTCCTTTTGGCAAGTCATAGAACCAATTGCCTGTAGAGTGACAGCCAAGGAACATCTCTCCATTTGACAGTATCAACCCCGCTGATAGCTTTTTCATGTCTACTCACCTGACTTTTTAACTTATATCTTCCCCTTCGCTTTCGTTATTAAATCATACAAAATTAAACCGGTGAGTGATAACCTCACCGGTTGTGAAAAACTTTTTCTCTTCGTTAAAAGTGCAAATGATCCATCGGATAAATAAACCGCTTCTGTTTTGGTGTAGTTATTGTTAGAATGCCGTCCTGGTAAATAATTTCTGTATCTTTTTCTGAAATAAGGAATGGCAGAGTTATCGAGCGTTCTGCTTTGTGTGCGGACTGCTCTTTATGATAATACTTGTTAGTTTCATCAATTGTTTCGGTGATTTCCCTCTTCTCAGCAGAAATCCATAATTGATTCCCTGATATTTCTACTCTCACTTGGTCTTTATCAAATTCCGGGAGCTCCGCTTTTACAATCACTTCTGTTTTAGTTTCTTGAATGTTTACTGGGAATGTTGCTGTATGGAAGAAAGGCTTCAGCTGCTTCATCGTTCTATCGAAAAAGGTATCAACGGAGCGGAGGAAATCGTAAAATCTTTCATCGAACAAATTTGGCAGGTTGTTTTTCTTTGAGCCCATCGGTCACCCCCCCTTATTCTTTACTCACTAACAAGTTATGTTATATGGGCGGAATTGTACCAGCTAACCAGGTAAATTGGGCGCAAGCAAAACCCGAAGTGAAAATACTGATTATTTCCAATTTTACTATTATAACCAATTGTATTTACCATTCAATTATTTTCCTATAAAATGACAATGCTAGAGACGGAAGGGGAGATAAGGATGTTGAAAAGATTATTTCTAATCACGGGATTGCTCATCGCCCTTGTTGCAGCTGGTTGTTCTCAATCAGGCGCTGATGAGGAAAATGAATCTAACGGTCAGGAAACAAAAGAAAATGAAAGCGCTGATAATAATGGTGAAGCAGATGAAAAAGCAGTGAAGTCCGCTTTACTTAAGACTCAAATGAACCTTGCTGAGGAACTTCGCCCGCTTCACTCGAAGATTGCTGGCTACGAAGCTATGAAAGCAGATGAAGAAAATCAGCCAGAGGAAGAAGAATTGCAGGCAGCTGGTGAGGAAGCGCAAGCTGTAGCAGGAGAAGCTGTGAGCGCGGTAGAAAGCTTTGAAGTCAGTGAGGAATTGCCTGATAACATGAAAGAGGATTACAACAGTGCGCTTGATTCACTGAAAGTATATTATGAGGAAGCACAAAGTTCATTAGAAGAAGCACCCGCAGAAGCGGACTTATCAGGAGCACAAGAAAACTTTGACCAATTCCAGGAAAAACTGGACAGTATTTATGAAGAGGCAGGATTGCTGCCAGTAAATATGAGTTCGGAATTAAGCTAAACGAGTTAAGCAGGAGGAGAGAGCCCTTCTGCTTTTTTGTTAACCTTGCCAATTACCATTACCGCTCAATGATTGTATAAAAAAAGAAAACCAGACCGGGCGCAAAACCGCATGGGCTGGTTCTTCTTTCTTTTTATAAAATTCCAATCGACGCCAGCAAGATAACAAATGCAACAGAGATTATTGGAATAAGGACGGCTACGACGAAAATGTCTTTGTAACTGTCTTTATGGGTCATACCGGTGATAGCGAATAACGTCAATACTGCGCCATTATGTGGCAGCGCGTCAAGGCCGCCGGATGACAGGGATGCGATCCGGTGAAAGGCTTCCGGACTGATGCCCGTGTTTTGTGCTATTTCGTAATACTTGGAACCAAGTGCTTCCAACGCGATTCCCATCCCCCCAGATGCGGAACCGGTAGCACCGGCTAAAATATTTACGGCGATCGCTTCTGAAATGAGCGGATGTCCTTTGACTCCCATCAGTAATTCTGTCAGACGTTCGAACCCCGGCACCTCACGAACAACGGTACCAAAACCGACCGCCGCACTCGTATTGATGATAGCGATGACGGAGCCGTTTGCCCCTTTGTTCATCGATGAAATGAAGCGTTTGAATTTACCCGGGTTCAATACCATAATCAACAGGATACCAGCGATCAAGGCTGCGACAACATCCCATCCAAATACATTCAATGTAATAAGTACAGTTAATAGTGGAAGTACAGAAAGAAGGAAGTTCGGATCGTCCTCTTCTTCCACTTCCATCATATTTTTATCATTTGGCTCGGTGAAGACTTCCCCTTTGTTGGTCAGTTTCTTTTCCTGCCACCTTAAATAAAAATATCCTCCTACCGCCATGATGATAGCAGCGATAATCCCCATCGCAGGCGCTGCCATAGCGTCTGTCTGGAAATACTGCATCGGAATCAGGTTCTGAATCTGCGGTGTTCCCGGAATGGCTGTCATCGTAAAGGTAAACGCCCCTAACGCGACGGTTGCCGGGATAAGTTTTCTAGAGATGTTCGCCTCACGAAAAAGTGATAAAGCAAGTGGATAAACCGCGAAAACGACGACGAACAAGCTGACGCCTCCGTAAGTCAAGACTGCTGCGGAAGCGAGTACTCCAAGAATGGCACGTTTTGTTCCAATCAATTTTGTCAATGCGACAGCGACCGACCGGGCCATGCCGGTGTCTTCCATCAATTTCCCAAAAATAGCCCCAAGCATGAAGACCGGGAACCATGCTTTAGCAAAATCAACGAACCCGCCCATATACGTATCCTTATAGGCGTCTAACAGATCGAGACCGCCCGTGACCGCTACGACTCCCGCAGCGATCGGGGCCACCCAGATGATGGACCAGCCAAGATAGGCCAGTGCCATCAACACGATGAGACCTAATAATATTCCAAGCATGTTGATTCCTCCACTAGTTGAATAGTTTCTCCCAAACCTCTTTTATTTCTATCGTTATACGATTTCTACAAGCATGGCGATGCCCTGGCCTCCCCCGATGCACAAGGACGCAATGCCGTATTTTTCGTTTCTGCGTTTCAGTTCTTTAATGACGGTATACAAGACACGAGTGCCGCTTGCACCAATTGGATGGCCAAGTGAAATGGCACCACCATTGACGTTTACTTTGTTACGATCCAGCCCAAGTTCTTTTTCTACAGCCAGGTACTGAGCGGCGAACGCTTCATTGACCTCGATCAAACCGATGTCATCCAGTGACAGGTCCGTTTGCTCCAATGCTTTTTTGATGGCTGGTACTGGGCCGATGCCCATGTATGCTGGATCGACCCCGGCTACACCCCATGATACGATTTTCGCAAGCGGGCTCAGGTTCTTTTCTTCTACAAAACTTGCACCAGCGAGTACGACTGCTCCAGCCCCATCATTGATACCGCTTGCATTTCCGCCAGTGACGGTGCCGTCTTTTTTGAAGGCAGGCTTTAGCTTTGCCAGCCCTTCAGGCGTCGTGTCCTCACGAATATGTTCATCAGTGTCGACAACTGTAGTTCCTTTACGGGATTTTACTTCAACTGGTACAATCTCTTCCTCAAATTTACCGTTATTGCGTGCTTCCGCTGCGCGTTTGTGGCTTTCTGCTGCATAGGCGTCCTGCTCTTCCCTTGAAATCTCGTATTTCTTTGAAAGATTCTCAGCTGTAACCCCCATGCCTTTTCCAATATATTCGTCCGTCAACGCAGCCCACAGCATGTCATCGACTTTCGGTGTACCAAGCTTGGTACCGAAACGGCTTCCGCGCATGGCATAAGGGGATTGGCTCATGTTTTCCACCCCGCCAGTCAGGGCAACTTTCCCTTCCCCGAGCTTGATGGACTGGGCTGCTGATACGACAGATTGCAGTCCCGACCCACACAGTCTATTAACTGTAAGTGCCGGGCTTTCCATCGGCACAGCGGATTTCAATGCAATATGCCTTACCATATATGGGGCGTTATTCGCGGAATGGATGACATTTCCCATCACGGTCAAATCAATATCCTCAGGCGTTATGCCACTCCGCTTGATCGCTTCTTTGCTGACGGTTACCCCAAGATCGGTCGGATCAACGTCTTTCAATGAGCCCCCGAAGCTTCCGAATGCTGTCCGTGCACCTTCTAAAATATATACGTTTTCCATATTGGCTTTCCTCCTTTTATTGAGCGGTATATCCGCCGTCGATGACAACTGCCTGCCCGGTTACCCCTTTTGCCTGTTCACTGGCCAGGAACAAGGTGTAGTCCGCAATCTCCTGCACTTGGAGCAGGCGTTTTTGCGGTACTAATGGATAGATAACTTCTTCTAAGACTTTTTCTAGCGATACGTTACGATTTGCTGCCAGGTCTTCCAGCTGGTTACGGACAAGCGGGGTATCAACATAGCCTGGGCAAACGGCGTTCACGGTGATACCGTGTTCCGCGCCTTCCAATGCGGTAACTTTTGTCAGACCGATGACGCCATGCTTGGAGCTGTTATACGCAGATTTACCTGCAAAACCGACCAATCCGTTGATGGAAGCCATATTGATAATACGGCCAAAGCCTTGTTTTTTCATGATTGGGAAGACATGCTTGGTAGCCATAAACGGTGCCACCAGCATAACTTTTGTAATGAACTCAAATTTTTCCGTTGGAAAATCCTCAATGGATGCTACGTGCTGAAGACCAGCATTATTAATCAACACATCAAGACGTCCATATTTTTCTACCGTCTGGTCGATTGCCTGCTGTAACTCTTCCTCTTTCGTTACATCACATTTAACGCCGATGCACTCATATCCTTCATTACTAAGCTTCTTCACAGCTGCCTGTAATTTTTCTTCGTTAATATCACTAAAAGCTACTTTAGCGCCGTTTTTGGCAAACTCTACTCCGATTTCATGACCAATCCCGCTGGCCGCTCCTGTAATGAAAACTACTTTGTTATCTACCATTAACTTCATCCCCCTGCTAAAAAATTAAAATGTTGCCGATAATAGATTTTCGCTGACCTTCAACTCTGCGCCAGTTGAATCAATTACTTCATCTACTGTCCATCCTTCTGCGACTTCCACTAAAAGAAGCCCTTCATCCGTCACATCAATCACGGCACGGTCCGTGATGATACGGTCAACCACACCTTCACCTGTAAGCGGCAATGTACATTCCTTAAGAATTTTCGGCTCCCCATGTTTATTGACATGATCCATGATGATGACGATCTTCTTCGCACCATGTACAATATCCATGGCACCGCCCATGCCTTTAATCATTTTTCCGGGAATCATCCAGTTTGCCAGGTTACCAGTTTCTGAGACTTCCATTCCGCCAAGGATGGCAAGGTCCAGATGCTCCCCGCGAATCATCGCGAAAGATTCTGCACTGCTGCAGTAAGATGCTCCAGGTGCCGCAGTTACCGTTTCTTTACCTGCGTTAATTAAGTCTGGATCAACTTCCTCTTCGTATGGGGAGCGACCGATACCGACCAATCCATTTTCAGACTGCAGCACAATCTCTTTATCTTCCTGGATGTAGTTGGCTACCATTGTCGGCATCCCGATACCAAGATTGACGTAGAAACCGTTTTCAATTTCGCGCTCTGCTCGTTTTGCAATTTTTTCTCTTACTAGTGCTTTATCCATGTTCACTGCCATCATGTATCCCTCCTATTATGCTTCTTTTCTCAAAGTCAGACGTTCGATGCGCTTCTCCTGTTTGCCTTCGATTAATCCCTGTACGTAAATACCAGGTGTATGGATGTTATCTGGATCCAATGAGCCGACATCTACCAGCTCTTCCACTTCTGCAATTGTCGTCGCACCGGCTGCTGCAATCTCCGGATTGAAGTTGCGAGCCGTCTTATTATAAACAAGGTTTCCAAGGCGATCGCCTTTGGCAGCACGGATAAGACTGAAATCCGCTTTCAAACCTGTCACCATCAGATAGTCTTTTCCATCAAAATTCCGCACTTCTTTCCCTTCCGCAATTGGTGTACCTACGCCTGCTGGTGTATAGAAAGCTGGGATTCCGGCACCGCCGGCACGGATACGTTCTGCCAGCGTCCCCTGTGGCGTCAGCTCCACTTCCAGTTCTCCTGCCAGCACCTGACGTTCGAATTCTTTATTTTCACCAACATAAGAGCCGATCATTTTATCAATCTGTTTATTTTCAAGGAGCAATCCAAGCCCCCAGTCATCCACACCACAGTTATTGGAAATCACCGTCAAATGCTTCACCTTTGATTCTACTAATGCCAAAATCAGGTTCTCCGGGATGCCTACCAGACCAAATCCTCCAACCATGATTGTCGAGTAATCTTTGATATCTTTTACTGCTTCTTCAAATGATGTATAAATAGTTTTCATCATGCTACACTCCCTTCACCTTTTAATAATGCAAGAAGCGTGCCAACTTTTATTATGAGTAGAAATTCAATAATGAAGGGGGATTCACTTGAAAGCGCTAACAATTGAATTACGGATTTTTGGAAAGTTAACTGTAATCCTATCATCATAATGATGAAAACCCTTTCTCGCACAACAAAAAAGAAACCATTCCAGAATCGCGGAATGGTTTTTCCGAATTTTCGGAATGGCTTATAGGTTATACTTTTTCGCTTTGTCATACAGGCTTGATTTTCCGATGCCAAGCATTACCGCCGCTTTCCCTTTGTCTCCATGAACTTTTTTTAATGTCCGTTCAATCGCCTGGCGTTCTGCCGTTTCCATAATCGCCTTCAAGCTTCGATCCTCATCCACTAACAGTGCGTCCGGCTTAATGTGATCCGGCAGATCATCCAATTCAACCATTTCATTGCTCGTCAGGTGGACAGCTGCCTCGATGACATTTTCCAGCTCGCGGACATTTCCCGGCCAGTGATACTCAAGGAAGCAGTCATACACGTGCGGTTCAAAATCGACGACCCGCTTTCCGATCCGCTCGGTCACCTTTTCCAGTAAATATTTTGCCAGTACCCGGAGGTCCTCCGGTCGTTTCCGAAGCGGTGGAATATCAATCTGGACAACATTAATTCGGTAAAATAAATCTTCCCGGAACTTCTGCTGTGCTATTAACTCCTCGAGTGGCTGGTTAGTCGCAGCAATAATCCGTACATCAACTTTCTGCGGATTAACCGAGCCGATTGCTTCGACTTCTCCTTCCTGCAGGACGCGAAGAATTTTCACCTGGGCCTGGAGAGGCATATCCCCAATTTCATCGAGGAAAAGTGTTCCGCCGTCTGCCATCTGGAACTTTCCTGGCTTGCCGCCTTTCTTGGCACCAGTAAAAGCACCTTCCTGGTAGCCGAACAGCTCTGACTCGAGAAGGTCAGCTGGAATTGCAGCACAGTTGACCTTGATGAATGGCTTTGTGTTACGTTCACTCAAGTGATGGATACTGTGCGCAAACAATTCCTTTCCTGTCCCGCTCTCCCCACGCAGCAGCACAGACACATCCCCTGGAGCCACTTTTTTAATTTTATCTTTTAATATGTGCATCTCCGAAGAATTGCTGATGATATCATGAAGAGAATAAGAAACTCCGTTCAGTTTTTTCATTTGATTACGGTACGTTTCCAGCTCCAGGAACAAATCTTTGATATGACTGTTCAGCTTCAGCCATTCCTCCGTATCACGGAATAACACCATACCGAGTGCACCGACCACTTCTCCATCTGCACGGAGCGGAATCCGATGAGCGATCATATAATTACCGCGGATATACTGCAGGTCCGCAAGTTCTTCTTTTCCTGTTTCCGCAACGATGTGCATCCTGGTATTCTCAATCACATCGGTTACATGCTTCCCGCGGACACCCTCTTTATCTACTTCGAGAAAATCACAATAACTATCATTCATATAAGAAACAAAACCATTGCGGTCCACGACGACAATACTATGATTGACATTACCGAAAATCGTCTCTAATATTCCATCCCTGTAATCTTTTAATATATCAAGCATTCATCCACGCTCCTGATGTAAAATCTCTTTGCTGTCTATTTTACCATGAGAGCGATTTCAATCCATCTCCCAATATTTACGAGCTGCTTTATCTGCAGTCACTTTATAGATGTTTTTCAGTGTGGTATGTATGTTATTCAACGTGACCAGTACAAACCCGAGCATAATGAACGTTACAATTTCTCCTGTGAAAAATGCAACGATTCCTAATAAAATCATATAAACGGTATTCCATACATTGTTCATAACGCTTCGTCCCCCTTGATACTCGCTGGCATGACACGTCATTGATTTGTCTCCTATCCAGCTGCTATTTCTCTCTTTTTTTAAAATTTGTCTCTCTTATTCTCGAAAGTGTCTAATATAATTTTAATATTGTCTCTCTTACTTCCTCTTTTTCCTCTCATAGGATATAGATTGTCTCGTATAATAATAAATTGTCTCATAAACCTGCATTTCAAGTTACATACTCACCAACCACAGTGATACACATAATATAGAAGAAAGTATCACGGAGGTGGCAACCTATGATCCATACTGTCAAACCAGGCGAAACACTGACACAGATTTCCCGTGATTACCGGAAGCCATTGGCTCAAATCATTCAGGCTAATCCCACCATCACCCCTGACCTCATCTATCCTGGCCAAGCGATTAATATCCCCGGCTTACCTAACCCGGCCTCCATTCCTTATAGCATTGATATTTCCCTCAATAACCGAACGCTTCGCTTACTAAGGAATGGTGTTTTGCAAAAGCAATATCCAATTGCGGTAGGCAGGATACTTCATGGTACTCCCATAGGAAATTATGTAGTCATCAATAAAGCCCCAAATCCGGGAGGACCATACGGCACTATGTGGATGAGTCTTTCAAAACAACATTATGGCATCCATGGCACCAACGATCCAAGCTCCATTGGAAAAGCAGTCTCTCGTGGCTGTATCCGAATGTATAACAAGGATGTCGAAGAACTGGCTCGCACGATCCCTATCGGAACAGGCGTATACATCCATCCCTAACCTGTCATCTTTTTACCACAGGTATTAAGATATCAAAATGAGGATCGCTTAAATCACGATCAGCTGGATAGCGTTCATGCTTAACAGGAAGCTCGTCGTAATATTTACGTTCATCCTTATAAGGTATATAGCTGATTTCTTTGAACCACCTATAAATTTGCGTGTATGTTTCTCCAATGTCCCTACCCCGTTCATGATAGACATGTAAATAAGTAAGTTCAGGTATAATTATTTCAATCATACCTTTAGGAATTTGCTGACTTTTATTGACTTCATAGACAGAATAATGGGTGAATCCATCAGGTCTGAGATGATAGGACAATCCCAGTTGAAGGTTGCGATCAACAGCTTCCTCGAGCTCTTTAGCCCTGTCTTTCATATGGTAAATGGTTTCTTTCAATGTACTGACTTCAGCATAAGCCCCTTCCCATTTCAAGCCAACTCCACGATATCCAGGAAGTGTTACAATGTTATATTCCATAATTGCATCCTCCTCTGTTCTTTAATAACATTAGACATTTCCCGCTGGTTCCCTTCCAATTTCTACAAAAAAGAATAAAAAATCCAGCAGATCGCATTCTGCTGGATTTTTCACTCTTTATTTTATAATAGTAGAACCTTGAAGCAGCTCGGGCTTGGCACCAAGTGTCAGTAAAAACAACTTGGAATCGCTGATACTTTTATACTTCCTCATGATTTCTATTAACTCTTCTATATAAGGGTTTTCTTTCAGTTTGTTCACCTCTTGCTGGTAAAGATGAAGAATAGACCCTCTCAAATACTTCGGCTCATATTCAGGTAGGTCTTCATCTCTTAACAAGGATCCCATATATCCATACTTCAACTGCATCTGTCTTGTAAGGCTGACTACATGAACCAGCTGTTCGCATAACTCCGGGTACTCCTCTTTCAATACCTCTAAATCTTCCTTCGCCTCATACAAATCATTCAATCCAGCCAGCATGTATGCCATTATACTTCCACCCCTTTTTCCCATGGTTTCTCTAAGCCGATCATCCGTGTCAGTTCTTTACTGTGTTCTTTACGTTTTCTCCGTCGTTCCGCACGTTCTTTTCCGGATTCATATAAAAACTTTTCCTCTTCCGATTCGGGAACAATCTCTGGCACTTTGATCGGTTTTTTGTTCTCATCCAATGCTACAAAGGTGAGAAAAGCAGTCGCTGCCATCTTCCGTTCCCCGGTAATCATATCTTCGGCAATGACTTTGCAGAATATTTCCATCGACTTGTTGCCAGTGTAGGAAACATAAGATTCCACACACACCGAATCTGTCTGGTGTATCGGATGCAGGAAGTCGATTGAATCCGTCGAAGCGGTCACACATTCTTTTGCCCGTGCATGCCGACGTGCCGATAACGTAGCGTTATTATCCAATTTTTTCATCAATACACCGCCAAACAGTGTATTGTAATTATTTAAATCGTTGATCATCACTTGATCGGTATTCACAACCAGGCTCTCTTTTGGACTCTTTGTTTCGGTCATACTTCATAACCCTTTCTGTGATGTGGTATTTCTCAAACGTTTGATAATCCAAGTCTAAGCCTGTGTCTCCTATAAGTGAAATGGATATTTATCATGAATTGGATAGATAAAATCTATGCAAATGCTTTCATCCATGCGCTAAAGCAATAGTTAATGTCACAATAACCCTAAAAAAACACCTCTTATTCAGAGGTGTCTTCCATCAGGCGCTCTTGAGTGAACTTGAGCCATTCTTTTGTGGCAAAAGATAAATAATGATTTTTTCTCCAAATAATAGCCAGATCCCACTCAATTACAGGTTTTACAACTTTAATAATACGGACGTCTTCTTTCAACAGCTTTGACACACTGTAGGGCAAAATAGAGATACCTAAATCCGCTGTAATCATTTTTCCGATGAAATCCCATTGCGAACTTTCTGAGACCACCTGAGGGAGAAATCCTGCTTCCTTACAAGCCGATCTGATACGTTCATTCAGCGCAAAATCCTTATTGAAGAGAATAAATGATTCATCACTCAATTCTTCCAGTTTAATTTGCTTCCTGGAAGCGAGTTTATGTGATGGCGGCACGACCACCCGCAACTCTTCCTTCATAAAAGAAAAATGGTGGAACTCTTCTTCCTCGGTCGGCAGTACTGCAATTCCCACATCAAGATTATCGTTAATGATATCTTCCTCAATTTTTCTTGTTCCGTTCTCTATTAACTGAAAAGTGATATTAGGATAAAGCTGGTGAAACTCTCCCAGGATACGGATAAATTGATCGGCATCCATGATTGGCGGCAGTCCGATTCTAATGTGTCCCTTCTGTAAACCAATCAAATCATCCAGTTCTGTCTGCAGGTTGTCAAACGCTTTATCAATGGTTTGAGCCTGATCCAGTATTACTCGTCCTGCATCGGTTAGCACCAGCTGTTTTCTGGAGCGATCGAACAGTTCAACGCCAAGTTCCTCTTCCAGGTTTTTTATCATTTTACTGATTGTCGGCTGTGTAACAAATAAATGATCAGCAGCTCGTGTAAAACTGCTGAACCGTGATACTTCTATAAAATACTTCAAATGTCGGATATCCATGGTTTCACCTTTATTCTTTTCAATAGTTATAGTCTTACTTTAAGATAATTATTTTCTTATGTAAATCTGCTGCTCCTTTCGAATAATGCAAATGTTTCAACTTTGCTGGAAAGTGGTATTGTCTACCATTACATGGAAAAGGAGCTTGATATAGTGAAAGATCCTCGTGACGCAGCAGCTAATATGAGTGAAGATAAAAAAGACGACATCATGCAGAATTTCCAGAACTTCAAGGATTATTTAGGTGACCAGGTTAATAAAGGTGAAAAACTTGGACTTGGCGAAGAGGGACTTACGAAAGGCGCCAAGCGTGTGGGTGATTACCTTGCTAAAAACGAAGATCCAAGAAACCGCGAAGAAAAATTGCTTAATGAACTTTGGAAGTTTGCCGACGAAGACGAACGGAAGCATATGGCACATGTCCTAGTAAAACTAGCTGACTCTACTAACTAATTTAATGATGGAATAAGAGGGCCGGGGCCGCATAACTCCGGCCCTTTCATTCGTACCAGGCTTTTCTTTGGTATTGATTCCGGTCCCTGTGCTCTTTCTGATAATCCTTCCACTCCTTCTTGAAAGAACACTCATTCGTGTTCCTCCTCGCTTGTATACATATCCACGTATTCAGCAGGAATTCCTTACACATCGAAAATTCAACGGATTAACCTAAACCCTGCATCTAGACCAGCCTTACTATAAATTTTACATACAGTGATTCTTATTGCTTGTATTTTATTTAGATGAGTCGGTATATTTTAATAACGAGATTTTTATAAGCGGTTCCAAAGTGAGGTGATTAAGATGAGAGATCAAAAAATCGTCCGGAGAACAATAACAAGATTTGATCAGGGAGAATTTTCACAATTGGAAGATGATATTGTCACTGAGTTTCCACTGACAATTTATATAAATGAAGAAGAATTTGCAACGATGGTCTGTACGCCAGCCCACCTGGAAGAAATGGTAATCGGATTTCTGGCTTCTGAAGGTGTCATCCGTTTCCGACGTGAAATCAAAAATTTTCAAATTGATGAAGAGCAAGGCTTTGCTTACATTGACATTGAAGGCAAAATCAATACCCAGCGTGATTTTTCCAAACGGTTTATCGGTTCCTGCTGCGGAAAAAGCAGACAATTTTATTTTCAAAATGATGTCCAGACCACCAAAACCTCCACCTCAAAAACAACGATAACTGCTGACCAATGCATTAAACTAATGGATATGATGCAGGCAACCAGTCATGTCTTCAAAGGTACCGGAGGTGTTCATAATGCGGCAATCTGTACTGGAGATGAAATGATTGTTGGACGTGCGGATATTGGCAGACACAATGCACTGGATAAACTATATGGGCATTGTCTGTTGAATCAAATTTCCGTGCGGGATAAGGTGCTTGTTTTCAGCGGGAGGATTTCTTCGGAGGTCCTGACGAAGGCGGCGAAGATTGGGGTTGGAATCGTATTATCTAAATCAGCGCCAACTGATTTAGCGATTGATTTAGCATATGACTTGAATATCACGGCTGTCGGATTCATTCGTGGCGGCTCCTTCAACGTATATTCACACCCTGAACGTATTACCGTGTAGAATTTAACAAAGCCTGGCATCAATTAAATGAGTGCCAGGCTTTGTTTTGTTTTTAAGCAGAACGGTATGTTTCACTATCTCCCTCATTGGAGTTGAATATTACCTGATCCAGCGCAAAGCTTTTGCTTCCATTAATCAGGAAGTAAAGTGACATGGCGAGCAACACTAAATCAAGCTCATAGCCTGCTCCTTGGCCATTTCCCATGAATCCTGCTGCAAGCTTCACTTTCAAAATTGCGCCTGCCATTAAGACCACAAACAGGCCTGAAATGACTCTTGTTCCTAATCCCAACAATACTGCCAGCCCGCCAGCTAATTCAAGCAAGGCTACCGCATACGCGAGAAATCCAGGTAATCCGATACTATCGAACCAGCCAGCCGTATTACCTATTCCATCTTGGAACTTAACAAGACCATGGATAAAGAAGGTAAGCCCTAATACAACACGTAATATCACTTGACTCCATGCATATTTATTATTCATCATTATTTTCCCCCAATGTAATTTTTTATCATTTCCCAAACTGCCAGACGCTGTGACTTAGGTTTCCATATCGGTAGCTTCTATGAGTTAATTTAGCGCTTCTTTCCTCATCGGCCGCTCCCATCGCATAAAAAATCGGAATAAAATGCTCATTTCCATAAGGAGGGACTGCTAAATCAACGGCAGGAGCCTCTTTTTTATAATTATATAAGGATTCAAGATTCCACTTGGTCATTTGCTCTTCCAGCCAGTCATCAAACTCCACTGCCCAGGCATCTGTCTGTCCGTTGTCCTGATGCAGCTTTACAACTCCAAGATTATGGACAGTGCCTCCACTTCCTATAATCAATACATCCTCTTTTCTTAAGGGAGCCAGAGCCTTCCCAATTTCATATTGCTGCTGTGGGGTCAAATGGGGATTGACCGACATAGAAACCACCGGCACATCTGCTGCTGGATAAATCATACGCAGAACCACCCAGGCCCCATGATCCAATCCTCTTGTTTTATCAACCTCATAAGGTATCTCCTGCTGTGCAAAAGCTTCCTTTATTTTTTTTACTACATCTGGAGATCCTTTGGCAGGATATTCAATTTGATATAAAGCTTCCGAAAACCCTCCAAAATCATAAATAGTACGGTATTCTTCTACATCGCCTACCTGCTGAACCCCTGATTCCCAATGAGCTGAGAAAAGTACAATCGCTTTCGGCCTCGGCAATGCTTCCCCTAATCCTTTCAAATAACTTGTGTACTGATTATCTTCAAGGGCAAGTAACGGTGCCCCATGCGCTACAAAATAAGACGGCATCATATCGTTACTTCACCTCCCCTTCACTGTTTTGTTTCCTAATATGAATATTAGTTACATATATATTAACAACGAGCCCTCTGGAATGTCAACTGTTTTTTTGTTAATATAGATATATGTTTCATAAAAGAAAACAACCGGAGTGAATGAACATGGATATAGGATCCACTATTCGAACAATCAGGCAAAGAAAAAAGATTACGATCGCCAAAATGAGTGAGGGAACTGGACTGTCGAAAGGATTTATCAGCAATATGGAAAATAACAATACATCCCCTTCGATTTCTACATTGCAGACAGTGGCTAATTTCTTAGAAATACCGCTTCCCTACCTGTTATTAGAAAAAAATCAGCGTATGAACGTAGTTAGAAAAGATGAGCGCCGAGTGACGACTCATAATAAAGATCAATTGAAGGTCGAGCATTTAACCTCTAAAGGCGGACTTAAAATGAAACGGGTGGAAATTCCTCCTGGAGCCTCTACAGCAGAAGGCCATGCCCACAATGGAGAAGAGGTCCACCTCGTATTAAGTGGGAAGATTTATGCACAACAGGGAGAGGATTGTTACACCCTGGGAGAAGGAGACTCTTTCAGTTGGAATGCTTCCGTCCCTCACTATGTGAAGAATAACGAGGATGAAACGGCGGTCGTACTGATCGCCCAGTATACGGACACGGAGCTCGAAGACATGCTATAATGCTTGGCGAACTTGTGTTGGGTTGCCCCGCCAAAGTTTTATTTTTCACTCATTCTCTTTCCAATTAAAAAAACTTGGATTGTCGCAAAGTACTTATGGCGAAAGCCTTAGTCTTTTCTTATACATTAACCCTTTAATAAAGTTTTATGTTTTTTTAAAGTAAATAAAAGAGGCAGCACCTCGCTGCCTCATTCTTCTAAATCTGTTTTCTCTTCTATTTTCATTTTAAGCAAAAGAACGAGATGATCCTTATCAATCATTTCTTCGATCGATGCTTCACTGGAAAAGTCCTGGACTTTAATAGAATCCTTTGTGGAAGCTTGCCTGTATCCTCCAAGCGTCACCGTTTCACCTAGTTCCAGCTCCAATTTTTCATCCCCTAGCCCATACCCCCACGCACTTGCTAAGTTTTCATTGAAACCTTCTTCCATTCTTTTGGCTGATTGCGTTACCCCAGGGGCATATAAGAAAATTGAGGGCTGCTTTAGCTCAGGGCTTATTATCGCAAGTCCAAGATTACCCTCATCCACTTCATTCGGGCTCATTCCGTAGGACAATTGCGTGACTGGGTCAGGATCCTTTTCTCCATCTTGGTACCTTTCTACCCACACATTTACCCATCGTTTATCTGTATTGGGTAAATAGAATTCAAAACTCCATAACATACCCATACTCAACTCTTCAAATGTCGCCGCATATTTAGAATCCTCTGCCTTAGAGATCGTTGCCTGTTTGCTCGTAGTCTGTTCACAGCTGGAACTAATGACGGCAATAACCATGATAAAAATAATTGTATAAACTTTGCGCAAAGAACCTCTCCTTTATCTATTGGCTCTGGTAAAAATCAGGAGCGATTTTACAATTATAGCTCCCTTTAATGGAAGACTCAGTTTCGATAGTTGTTGTTTCCGTTACGGTAGTAACGGTTAGGAGGGCCGGGAAATCACTCGCTTTCCATGGGGGTACGGTGAGCTTCCTCGTGCTAAAGCCCTGCGGGATCTCACCATGTACTATTCTCCCATCGGAGTCTCGCAATTTCCCGTACCTCCTTCCGTGTATGAGAGAAACGGAAACATTAATATACAGTCCTTCAACAAAAGGAGAATTACTTATAAATTCAGGATTTAACCCTCAACCTCAAGCCATATTATTCGGTGATCGCGGAAGACTTCTTCAGCTATGCGGGGGGCGTTTCTCCATCCTTCGGATGGGATGGATGGGAAACTGCGAGAATCCCGTGGGAGAAGGATCTAGGCGAGATCCCACAGGGCAACAGCCCGAGGAAGCTCGCCAGTTCCCCCACAGGAAAGCGAGTAGTTTCCCAGCCAGCCCTGACTCTTTTATGGTAACGAACCCTTACAATTTTGAAACTGAGTCTTCCACAATTCGGCCCTATTGTTGAATAATCCTTTTTTTGAAATATCAACAACAACGTATAGCAGAACCTATCTATTAGAAATGGTCTTCTATCGTTTTCATAATATCGTATGGGCCTGTTTCCTCGTTGGAAGTAATAGCCATTTTTATATCCAAAGCTGGATAAACAGCAGAATGAAAGCTTACTCCAGGATCGTACCCCATCACATGATATTTAAAAATATCCTCCTTCTTCATATTAATCCATAATCCATATCCATAATGAACATCGTCCTTTACACATACTTGGGGAGTCAGCAGCATTTGAGTGATTTCTCTATTCACCAATTGATAGCTGAAAAGTGCTTCCCAGAGTTTAATCATATCGGGAGCTGTGCTGAAGGCACCTCCATCAGCCCCACCGATAGCAGGGATGGAATAAATGTTTGTCCGCCATGTTTCTCCTTTTTCATCATCTATGTATCCTAATGCAGTATTAGAAGGAAGGTGATCCATGGGAAAATAGCCGGAATCTTTCATGCCACATTGCTGAAAGACTTCCGTTTCTATAAAGTCAGTAAATTTTTTACCTGTCTGTTCCTCAATCACTAATCCCAATAAAATAAAGCCAGCATTGTTATAGTGAAATTTTTCTCCAGGGTTGAATTTCATTTGGTTATTCTTAAATAAAGGAAGAAAATCACGTGAGGACCTCATGGTGTACACGGGTCGTTCTTGCCATAAAGCTTCAAAGTCATCCATAAGCTCTTCATCGTAATAATCTGGAATTCCTGATGTATGTGACAATAGATGATGAATGGTTATGTTTCTATCAAAATGCGGAAAATCTATATCCAGGCAGTCATGCAATTTGGATTGAAAAGACAGGAGTCCTTTCTCGACTAATTGGCAAATACCAATTGCGGTAAACAGCTTGCAGCCAGAGGCTATGCCAAATCGTGTGTGAATAGTATTAGGAAGCTTTTCGGATCGGTTCGCATAGCCATAAGCCGCTTCTCCCACTATTTCATTCTCTTTCTTCATGTAGATGACACCTGAAAAGTCATTTTTACTACCTGCTTCTTCCATCAGCCTGTCCCAATCACTTCTTCCCATCCTAACTCCCCCTATAATAGGTTCAACTGATCCTGGATTGATGTCTTTTATGTTTGTCATACACAGGATTATAAACAAAGGTACCAGCTATCAACCTGATAGAACCCTCCTAGCTTCTAAAAAGAGACTCCCATTCTATTCTCAGAATCCCCATCTTAATCGCATCATAATGAGTTCCATCAACCATACGTGCCTGCCTGATTCTTGCTTCCTCTTTCATACCAGCCTTTTCGGCAACTTTTATCATCCTGCTGTTCCCGGACCATGTAGACATACCAAGCCGGTGAATGTCCGTAGCCTGAAACAAATAACTGATCCAGCGTTTGTATGCTTCGGTTCCATAACCGCCATTCCAGTAACGTTTGTCATAAATGACGATACCAGTCTCCAGCCAGTCGGTATGTTTATCAATCCAATAGGAGCCGACCGTTCCAATCAATTTGTTACCGGCTAAAATGACAAGTGTGTTAGGCACTTGGCCTGTGATGAAGTAGTTCATTTCCCAGCTTTCTCTATACTCATCCATCGTCATTTCCAGTTCTGGTATATAGGGACCGTTCCACTTTTTAGCTGCTTGTTCTTTCTCCTCGAATTTCCAATAATACAACTCGTCGATGTGTCTGGTTGTTGCTTCAGTCAATGTAATCTTGTCTCCAACTAGTTCTATCATGATAAGTTATTTACTCCTCATTTGGTTATCCACCGTTTTTTTATAAAAGACTATGGTTGTATACTGATTCAACCTTTCGATGATTCCTGTCTTTTGGTAGCCTGCTTTTTCATAAAAGTAACAATTCCGTTCTTCTTCCAATATGGTCGCCAACTCCCAGCTATCCGCATCCGGATATAAATGCTCGACTGCATGAAGAGCCTGTTGAGCAATACCTTTTCCTTGATAAGCTGGCAAAATGAACATCGGGCTGATCCAATACTCTTCTTCTTTCCAGAACACATATATAGCACCTATCAGTACGTTTTCATATAAAACTTTATGGAAATCGCCATCTGGGTTGTTTATTCTGGACACCACTCGTTCGAGGGGCTCATTTGCAGGATTGGTATCATAATCCTTATATTTTTCTAATAACGGGGTAAAGGCCTCAACCTGGATTTCATAAATAGCAGAAGCATCATCCAAGGTTGCTGTTTCTATACGAACGTCCATCTTTCTCCTTCTTTCTAAAAGCAGTATAAATTTCTATGAAAGAAAAGTTCTATCCAATTATTTCAAATTCAGAAGATTAACACAATATTTTTTGTCAATAAAAAAAACGCCTACCAGCAGTTAGGCGTGTAATTATAAAATGATCATTTATGTTTCCCTATAGTGAATCCTTCGAATAAACGTCCTCCGAATGGCGCTAAAATGCTGTCGACTATGCATAGGATATCCACTTTCACACCAGTTGTATAAAACTTGTCGAAAGCCTGGATGAATTCTCCGGCGAAAGTTTCATCGTAATTTTTCAGGGCCCTTACTGTCCATTTCGAATTACCGATCCACTGGTTGTTCGTGCGTAAAACGAATTCACTCGCCAATGACGCCAACTCATTAGCAATGAACAATGCTTCCCCCCGGTCTGAAGCACCGATGAAATCCTCGAGTGTATCCGTAAGAAAGTAGCGCTTCGTTGTGATGGTTTCCTCACTCCAAGTTTCTGGCCCCTTATCCAACAAAGCATTTGCTTCTTGTTTGATACCATGGATGATTTCATTATCCTTAAGAATGATACCTTCTGAAACCATTCGCGGCATGGAAGGCCTTGCCCGCTCGCAATCACTCTTAAAAAAATCTTTATAGGATATCATGTTATGTACAAAAACTTCAACCGGCCAGCCAAATTCAAGGAAGGACTGGCGATAAGAAGCGGATATTTTCTGATCAAAAATGACAATATCTAAATCAGATGTTTCGGTAGCTTCACCACGGACGACACTCCCGGCTAATAAAGCACCCTGACAATCAGGGTAATGAGCCTTAATAAATTGGTAAGCTGCATCATCAGGCTTCATCTATTTCTCCTTTCAGCTGTCTCGTAATATAGTCCGTTCTATGATTTTGCGCGCCCGATCATCCATATTTTTGGGCAAAGCTGTTGTAGAAAAATACTGTAGATCCAAGCTCTCCCCATCATCCATCGTTAGTTTCCCATATGGTTCGACCGCCTGGTATACACCGATCACATTATAGACTTCATCGCCATTCGGATATTGGAAATAATATTCCTCACCAGACAATACAGACAGGAATCGTAACGATTCGGCTTTTAAGCCGGTCTCTTCAAACAACTCCCGTTCGGCGGCTTCTTGTAAACTCTCACCGGGTTCCATATTGCCTCCCGGGAGCCCCCATTCTTTCGTATCGGAACGATGCTGAAGAAGCAGTTCTTCCGCATCATTGAAAACGAGAATGGTAGACCCCGGTAGTATCAATGGGCGGGTCCCAATTAATTTTCTAATATCCTTCGTATAGTCTGAGATAGGAACAACTCCTTTTCTATCTTTTGGCCTGAGAGTAGAAACGTTTAAGGCGTTCTTTCACTCGTGAAAAGCATCAACCATTCGATTCAGAAAGTCAACTGTTTGTTTTTCTTCCTTTATGATTGTTTCAATCTCGCTTCGTTCTTTATTCAATAAACAAGCAATTTTCTTCGCGGCAGTACGATGCGAAGAAGGAGTCATATATTCATAGATATCTTTAATCTCCTGGTATGTTTTAGCAGGTAAAGACTTTGGTAAAGCCTTCAGCCCCAACATTGCCCTGCCCGGTACATATCTATGTAAGACCACATAGGAAAGGTGTCTCATCACCTGCCTCAACATTTCAACGGCCCACGTATCATTCCCCCGCTCGGAGGCTTTTTTATATTGAAAGAGAAACCAGGCCACATCAAGGACATGGTCATGGAATTCTTCTTTTGGTAAAGACAGATGCTGATCTGCTTCAAAATACTTCATAGTATTCTCCGGGTCATATAATACAGTGAAATAATCTTTGTTCTGAAAACTTTCTTCTGTCACCGTAAACAAATCGATATGCAGCCAGTCGTCGTAAACAGCTATTATCTGTGGCGCAATAATAAAAATATCATCATAAAAAATGATT
Source organism: Thalassobacillus sp. B23F22_16 (assembly GCF_043496955.1). NCBI lineage: Bacteria > Bacillati > Bacillota > Bacilli > Caryophanales > Bacillaceae > Thalassobacillus > Thalassobacillus sp. B23F22_16. The sequence continues at coordinate 48,136 of NZ_JBIEKD010000015.1, forward strand.
TCCCTATAGGAAGTAAGGTGGTCCAAACGCCGGGAAAGAAACGACTTTTCCTCTTCTTCCTTAACCATACAGTATAAATCGATATCAGAATGTTCATCATGCTCTTGCCGGCCCATCGAACCTTTCAGAAAAACACTCTGAACAGCAGAATCCCTCTTTAAGCTGTCAACAATCATTTGCACTGCTCTTTCCTGCCTCACATGCTTCCCCCCCCCCTTTTTCTGAAATAAAAGATTACGTCATTGTACCTTTAATTTTCTTCATTTTCAATATGAAATATTGTTCTGGAAAAAGAGACCGGGTTTAAAGCTCTTCCATTTGCTTTTTCATTTTAATAGGTTATACTTATTTTATACAAAGATTGAACATATGTTAGAAAAGGGGAGTGAATAGATGTATAAACTTGTTAGAAATACTGCACAACAAAACGAGACATTAAAAAATCCACTTGATCATACAGATAAGGTTTTTGAAGATTACCAGGATGCAAAGCTCTTAGCGGCAAAGTTGAACACCTATATCAAATACAATTTACATTGGAAAGTAAAGAGTTATTTCGAACATTGATTGTTCCCAAACTAAAAACGATGCTGGGATAGCACCGTCAAGATAACTGTTTATTGGGTTGGTTTTGTTCAATTTTTAAATCCTGGAGGTAAGATCTTATCTCTTGTTTACTTTTTAATACAATCACCTCTTTACCTGAAGCTTGCCAGTGCTCAAGCCGTATATACATCTTTCTTTTGCGATCTTTATAGGTAGTAACTATGTATCTCACAAATTTCCACTCCATTTTTTCTTTGCAGCCTGCTCCAATATCAGGCCTTGTCTTTCCAAGGTTCGTCACCCATCTCTTCAGTGCCCGATAAAGACAGATATAACGCGGAAGCTCTAAATAAATAATAGTATCCGCACGATCTTCTCGCACACCAAATGTCTTACTATAATTCCCTTCTATTATCCATGTATGCCGTTCAGAAATTCTCCTCTGTGCTTCCTCAAATTCTTCGAATGGTGCTTCGATCCAATTAGGCTTCCAGTAAAACGCATCTAAATGATAGACATCTATCTGCAAAATTTCCCCGAGTTCGCTTGCAAAGGTGGACTTTCCCACACCTGCTGAAACACCAATTACCATTAATCGCTTCATTTTCCTTCGTCCCTTCAACTATTTCCAGAAACAGACTTGCAGCCTATTATTGTCCAAGTCATAAAAATCAAAATAACGATTTGTCCCATCGGCTTCAATCTCACTTACCTTTACATCACTTTTTAATAATTTTTCATAGGTCTGGTTAATATCTTTCGTGAAAAATATCGGATAAGTCGTTTTCTTTCCTTGACCTGGATGTCCTTCTTCAATCGTTAATGGCACTTCGCTCTCCCCAATGGCAAAAACTCGATAACCCTCGCCCTTAAATACTAAGTCTAATCCCAATACTTTTTGATACCAGGCACTGGATTGGTCTAGATTGGTGACACTCAAACATATCGTATCTAATCGCTCAAACATAATCCTTTTCCCCCTTTTCATTTTTTATTCCATAACCATACTTCTCTTCCAGTCATACCGTCTCCTTCTTTAAACAAAATTTTTATCAATGAAAAGCATACTATTCACATTGAACTTATCGTACAATTAAAGTTACAAATAATAGGAGGTCATTTACTATGCAAAAAACACTTAATGAAACATCTCATCATTTAACAGGAGGGAAAGCAAACTAGTAAAGAATAGCTGCTTTACCTCCTGCAAGCCTATATCAAATTAGCCTCAGGAGGAGCCTATGAAGAAAAATACATTAGCAGCTCACAATATTAAATTTCTATTTTTAGCTAAAATTTTCGGGAGCATTCGGTTTATCGCTCCGGTATTGACCTTGTTCTATTTTGCGCGTGGGTTAGATGAAGCTCAAATCCTTCTTGTGATGACTTTTTTCAGTATCGGAGTTCTAGTTGGGGAAATTCCTACAGGCATCTTCGCTGATCGCTTTGGAGCAAAAACTTCTTTTTTAGCCGGATCTTTACTGGGAATCGCCAGTCATGCGTTATTGCTTTTTGCTTACGATCCTTGGATATTTTTTATCAGCAGCGCCTTAACCGGACTGGCCGCTACGTTCTTCAGCGGTGCTGATGAGGCATTGATTTATGAATCCCTCGTATTATCCAATGAACAGCACCTGATGGATAAAGCGATGGGGCGGATCGGATCTGCCACTTTCCTAATCTCCATCCTTGTCGTTATCATTGGGGCCTTTTTAGCAAAAGATTTGACGAATGAACAATTCCAACGCTTAATACTACTCGGGGTCGGGTTCATGTCGGTGGAATTTGCTTTACTTTTATTCATTAAAAACCCGCCTCAGCAAGGAAACTATAACGACCATGTATACTCCCAGTTATCGGAAGGTTTCCAGGCCATAAAGAAAAACCCGGAAGTGCTTTGGATGTTCATGAATGTTTCCCTTGTATTCATCCCGGCAGCAGCCATCTTTGAACAATTCGATCAGAAACTGTTGGTGGATGCTGGTCTGCCGGTATATTTAATCGGTATTGTCTATGCGGTCAGTTCTTTAGGTGGCTTTGTCGCTTCTAATATGATCGGCTGGATGACGGCGAGAATCAATCGGGTAAGCCTTTTGTTCTTAACAGGAATGCTCGCAGTAGCAGGACTGACGGCAGCAGCTTTGTTTCACACTTTTTTATGGGTAGTCCTCGGAGTGTTACTAGTCCTTAAAATTGTTAATGCCATCAGATATCCTGTCTATTCCCAGCTTTCCAATGACATCATCCCATCGAAGGTAAGAGCGACGACCATATCACTATTATCGATTCTGGATTCCGGTTTCGACATCATTATTTTTTTATCGGTAACTGGAATGGCATTATCAGGCTTTACTCCAATGCTCCTGGCTTGTGCAGCAATCGCCTTGCTTGGGGTTATGATCCCCGTCTTACCACGAAAGGATAGTTTACAAAACGCCCGGGTAAAAAAACTGTCATAAAGATAAAAAGAGCGTTTGGGTTGATCCAAACGCTCTTTTATTTGGAAAGTTATAATCTTTTTGTGAAAAATACTGATCAAAACTATTATCCTAATTGCTTTCTACCACCATATCGGCACTCTTTATCGGCTGTTCGCTGTCCAGGTAATATTCTTCAGCCTTCCAATAGCGATTGATAAACTTCGAAATATTTGCTCTTATTTCCTCTTTCTCCCGGAGGAACCGTTTCTCGCGCGGACAATCCAGATACACGATATAATCAAAAAAATGTTTCCACTCTTTGCGTTGAAGGAATATCCCTTCTATTATCAAGAGACAATTTTCCGGAAGAGTGATGGTGTGGAATTGGTGTGTATCTGATCCCTTATCATAATAAGGCAAGGCCACCTCAGAAGCATACTTGAGTTTATCAAATAATTTCACGCGCAAACCCTCTACATCCCACTGAAGATGATAATATTCATACCATTCTTCCTGACCCGTATCATACCGGTTCTCTCGTGTTACGATATGGTCATCGATATGGAAGGTACGAAAAGGGATATTCTCTGTTTCAAGCCTTTTCTCTAATTCCTCCGTAAAGGTAGTTTTTCCAGAACGGCTTAACCCGTCAATTCCTATTATAAAACGCCGCCCTTTCACCTTATCGATTAAAAAATCTTTCAGCTCATTGACTTCTGAATGCACTGCCCTTCACCTGCTTCACACTTACTTTTCTAATTTTTCGCGTAAACATATACTTCCTGGCCGGCCAGAACCATCCGCTTTTCAAGCTGCATGCCGATTTTCTGGGCAACCTGCCGAGAAGCCATATTACCAGGCTGAATGATGGCAATGAACCGCTTGATCCCCAACTGATAGTGGCCGTAATCAAGGAAAGCCTTGGCTGCTTCCGTAGCATAACCTTTGCCCCAATATTCCCGGGCAATCCAGTAACCGATTTCAATTTCCTGCTGACCATCGAGTTCGCGTGGAACTAATCCGGCATGTCCGACAGGTACATTATCTTCCGTTCGGACGAGCATCTTGAACCCCATATCCTCCCCGTGTTCATATGTACGGTAGATCCATTGTAAAAACTCTTTCGCCTCATCTTTATTCTTTGGTGTGCCCTCACCAATATATCGGACCATCTGAGGGTCAGCCAGCATATCTGCCAAAAAATCCATATCATCCTGTTGATAAGAACGGACATCCAATCTTCTTTCTGTATAAATTTGCATTTAAAAAACACCTCTGCTCTCTAATTTCTAGTTGTGGTTGTTTAAATTAATTATCTAAATCGTCCTGGAGAAACCCCTTTTTGCTGGCCCTCCTTGTTTCCTCTTCTTTCTCCAGCCGCTCACCAATTCGGGAACTATTAATTCCATCACGTACAGCAGCTTTAATGACCAAATAAAAAATAAATATAGAAACTATGTACAGCAAAATCCCCATACAAATCCCCCGTTGTTTACCTCTATGTTAGTTGTTTTCCTTTTTTTCATGCAACTAAAGCGTGCTGGTGGCTCCTGCTTCGGCAGGGTATAAAAAAGCTTCACCTCCATTTCTATTGTGTTGAACAAGATGACGTGCTATCAGCCAATTTTATGTGGGTACTCGATGCGGATGGACACAATCTCTCCGCAATTCTCACAGAATGTGTAAATCTTATTGGATCCCATACTCATTGGTTTCCCTAAAGGCCTTACATGTGTGTAATCTGTACCTTCCACAAGTTTAGTTCCGCTGCATTTCGGGCACTTGCTCTTGCTCAACTACACCATCTCCCTATTATTTTTTTAATAGCTTACTATTAAATTCGCTTTTTTCCGCTTAATTCCTGCAAAAAGACGCCTTCTTATTTCTAGAAGGCGTCTTCAGTCACTCATATTCTTTTTCAATAGCTTTGGTGCTTCTCACTGTATCGATTGGTCGTACTCTAGCCTCAATTGCTTCCCGTTTCGGTTCCAGGAATGGCGGCAGGGATAATTTCTCCCCTAGTGTTTCGTAAGGTTCGTCCCCCATGAATCCAGGTCCGTCCGTCGCAAATTCAAACAGAATTTGGGGAGCGACATTACTATACAACGATTCGAAAAAGTGACGGTTCACATAACCGGAAGTCCTGAAATTAAAGCTTTCCATCCGCTGCTGCCATTCATCCAATACCGAGCGATCTTCGACCCGGAAGGCAGCGTGATGGACTGTTCCGTATCCTTGGCGCGCCGGTGGCAGTACAGGGTTATATTCGACAACCACTTGTCCCCCATTGCCGCCTTCTCCCACTTCGAATAAATGAAAAGCGCCGTCCTGATCAATCTCTTTAAATAGGAGCACTTGTTCCATCACTTTTTTGAAGTAATCGATATTGTCAACACGGACAAACAGCGGTCCAAGGCCCGTAATGGCGTATTCTAATGGAATTGGCCCATCCTGCCATGGTGTACCGGGATGAACGCCACGATCATTTTCATCCGAAACCAATTGGTATTGCTGATCATCAAAGTCCACAAATGGAAGCACCTTCTTGCCGAACTGTTCCTTGACCCCTTCATGCTTCACTTCCAAACGATCAAACCGCTTAACCCAGTAATCTAATGCTGTGTCATCTGGTACGCGGAAAGATGTTTTGGAAATCTCATTCGTCCCATGGGTGCCTTTCGGGATGCCAGGAAAATCGAAAAACGTCATATCGGTTCCAGGGCTTCCTTTATCATCCGCAAAAAACAAATGATAGGTACGGATATCGTCCTGGTTAACTGTCTTTTTCACCAGCCGCATGCCCAGGACATAAGTGAAAAAATCATAATTCTTTTCAGCACTGCTGGTAATTGCGGTTACGTGATGGATACCTTTCAAGTGATTCATCTTGTTACCTCCTTGAAAACTTATCTATTTACGTTCAATAATTATTTCGATTTCAAGATAAATATAATACGTAGAATATTTCCTGTCAAACAATAGTGTTTGCCCTGTTCACCTTAATTATTGTGACTTTGTGAGCCCTTTAAGCCACTTCTAGTTAAAGAACAAAAGCGCAAGCGCCTTGCTCACCCCCGACAAGCTTAAGACAAGCCTCGGAGTGACGTTTTTTGTACTTTTATACCAATTAAGTTTAAAAAGGTTTAAAGTATAAGTAAAACTAAGGCTTTCGCCATAAAGCGTTGGCGATAAGCCAAGTTTTTCTAATCACAGAGAGGATTGACTTAAGACCTCGAGGGGGTAGGCGCTGGAGCTGGAAGTGACCCACCACCTAAAGTTATCAACAAAGAAATCATTTTATAATTTCCATGACTACAAAAAAAGTACATCCTTAGTAAAAAAGAATGTACTCTTGAGGGCTTTTAACATTGATATAAAATGGTCTGGGCTACCCCAATGAAATATTCGGATTCGACGATAATATGGTTCAGGACGACTTTAGCCGTAGAATTACTGCTGATTGGTGCGCTATCTTCCATCAGGCTGCGGCAAAAGTTGATGAATTGCTGGCTTTGGGTCAGACAGAACGAGATAAGCTGCAAAATGTCCTGATACAATCTCGGGGAAACTTGTCCTTTCGAACGATTGACCGTTTCAATGTAACGGACTACTTGCTGATGCGCAGCAGCAAAATCCTTTTCCCATCGGGCTAACGCCTGTACATATTGAGTTTCTAAATCCGGAACGAGTTCACGGATCACTACGGTATGCTCTTCTTCTTGATGTTTCCAAAATTCTGCTTCGTCAAGGACACGTAAAGGCATCTGATGACCATAGTAAAATTGCAAGAATACACCCTCCATTATATTATTTACTCCTATCATTCTATGAAGGATAAATTCAAAAAATGAACCAGCAATCAGATAAAGATCACTGGTTCAATACGTATTGTTATACAGGGGTTGCTTGTTTTTTACTAGTAATGACGAAATCCTCCAGCTTCAGTTTTACCTTATTGGCAAGCGTATCGCCTACCGGACAAGTTTTCTCGATAAAAGCGATGAATTCCGCTACTTTTTCTCTTGGCGCCTCTGTATCTATATGAATGGTATAGCGGATATCACTGAATCCGCAACGAACATCAGACTTATGCATGAAACCATCGGTGTCAAGGTCGCCTGCTACCTCAACACGAAAACCATCAAACTCAATTCCAAAATGACGAGCATACGCACGTGCGACAATCGCCTGGCAGGCTCCTAAGGCATTTAGTAATAGTTCAACCGGGCTCATCCCTGTATCGGTGCCACCCATTTGAACAGGTTCATCTATAGTCACCTCAAAATTTCTTGACTTTGCGGTTACCTTCATTCCTTCTTGCAGTTGTACAGTTGCATAAAATGTTGTGTTTGGCATGTTGATTACCCCTTCCGGTATCTTGTTATAGTTTTATTATAATCATTTCCAGGAATAAAACCATGGACAAAATGTGAAATATTGAGCAATTTAAAAATGAAGAAAGCTGCAGTTGATCTGCAGCTTTTCAGAAACTAATAAAACTAAAGATATACCCACCAATCACACCTAAAATCACAATAAGCCAGGCTGGTACTTTCCATATATTCAACAGTGCAAAAAGAATCGCTCCTAAGGCAAAGTCAGCTCCGGTAAATATAGAGCTTTTAAGGACAGGGTCATAAAAAGCAGCTAACAATATTCCTACGACACTGGCATTAACACCCATAAGTACGCCCTGGAATGATTTTCTCCTGCGCAATTCATTCAAAAATGGCAACGCCGCAATGATTAATAAAAAAGACGGTAAGAAAATTCCGATGGTTGCTACGAGGGCACCAGCTATTCCTTCCATCATCGTTCCCAGATAGCTGGAGAAGGTGAATAAAGGTCCTGGAACAGCCTGAGCCATACCATAGCCTGCCAGAAATTCATTCGCTGTCAGCCATCCCTGAGGTACAACTTCCCGCTCAATCATTGGGAGTACGACATGGCCGCCTCCAAATACTAAGGAACCGACACGGAAAAAGGTATCAAAGATACTTAAGAGTGGATTATCTGTTAATTTTGTTAACACCGGCATCATAACAAGCGTAAACACAAGAATGCCAAGTGACGTAATGCCAAGTTTTTTAGAAATATTCACATGGAACGTCTGCACTTTAGGTTCTGCTTTGTCTTTGAACAGCCTAACCCCGAGTAATCCAGCTGCTACGATTATTAAGATCTGCATCCATGCGGATGGATATAATAACATGACCGCCGCTGCCACAAGGGCGATTGCTATTCGGGTTTTATCTGGAGTCAGCTTTTTCCCTAATCCGATCAACGCATGAAGCACTACTGCTGCTGCCACCACTTTCAAACTGTGAATGAAACCGGCATCTCCCAGTGCAAATGTCTGATACATCATGGCAAAAATAATTAATACTATAATTGAAGGCACCGTGAAACCAAACCAGGAGACGACGCCCCCTAAAATGCCTCCCCGTAACATGCCGATGGCGATACCTACTTGTGAGCTTGCCGGCCCCGGCAGAAACTGACACAAGGCAATGATGTCGGCATATGTTTTATCGTCGAGCCATTTCCTGCGGTCGATATATTCATCCTTGAAGTAAGCCAGATGGGCTACTGGCCCCCCAAAGGAAGTGAGGCCAAGTTTAGTTGAAACTGCTAAGATTTCCAGAAGTCTTTTCATCATCCTTTGTCTCCCTCCTAATATCACTTGATTTCTTTAAACAATTCATACGCCTTTGCACGGGCCTCTTCGAGAATAGTTTCTCCATGTGTAGTGATTCGGTAATATTTTCTAATTTTACCCTTCACATTTTTCTCTTCTTTATCTAACAGACCATCGACTTCCATATGATGAAGAATCGGATACAACGTCCCTGGACTGATATCATAACCATGCTCCCGAAGTTCTTCCAGTATCCATGAGCCGTAAATGGCTTCTTCTTTGGCATGATGCAGGATATGAATATGAATGAATCCTAAAAATAATTTCCTCAAAACTTTATTATCCATTTGGTTATCCCTCCCAATATCGTATTTCAATAACGAAATTCGATATCAATTATATATAGTAGGAGCTATCTGGTCAATACAAAAATGCTCAGGCTTACTACCTGAGCATTTAAACTAGATGTTATATTAAAAATTCAAACGGTACGTAAGTAGGTCTGCCTCCCCCACAACACTCCTGGGATCAGCAGCACGGCCAGCGCTATAACTCCGATCCAGCCAATTGCTCCCCAGAGAAATCCAGTCAATGTTCCGCCTGTTGCCACCCCGATATAATAGCTTACGAGATAAATACTGGAGGCGCCGCCCTTGTGATGGGTTGCGGTCTGATTGACAGATGCTGCTACCATGGAATGAACCACGAAGAAGCCGAGACACATTAGACCGACTCCTAGATAAATAAGCGCTACTACCGGCATCGCAGTTAAGAGAATCCCTGTCAGCATAACGAAAACGCTCGTTATTACTATCTTACCCATCCCGAACGAAAGCGAGAGTTTACTGGCAACCGGTGAGCTGACGAGTCCTAGCCCATATGCGAAATAAGCAAATGTAATGGTACCGATCGACAAGTAGAACGGTGCGTCACTTAAGTAGAAAGGAAGATATGTCCAGACACCAGTGAAAGTCAACTGGATGACAATCCCCATATAGAATGCGGGAATCAGATTTTTATTTTTCAAATGGATGAACATGCCCGCCAGGTCATCCTTGATAGGAAGTTCACTCGTATGAAAATTCCGCGATGCTGGAAGCATTATTAGAAACGCTATAAAAAATAACGCCTCTAACACGAACAGCAGCCATAAAGACATCTGCCAGGAAGCATATTCCGATATATAACCCACGAATACTCTGCCGAACATGCCGCCGACAGCGTTGCTCGCGATATAAAAGGAAATCCCGATTCGTACGCTGCGCTGTTCAAATTCTTCTCCGATATAGGCAATTGCAGCAGCCGGCAATCCAGCAACAAAAAACCCCTGAATGAACCGTAACACCAAAAGCAGCACGAAAGACTCGAGGAAAGGCATGATGAATAATGGGATGATCGATAGAAACATCGTGATTTTCATCAATTTCACCCTGCCCCAGCGATCCGACATCAAACCGAACACAAGCAGCCCGATAATTAAGGAAACGATTGTCAGAGAGATTAATAGACTGGATGCTGTCGGCGAGACATCAAATTCCCTGGTGAATATCGGCAGGATTGGCTGCAGCATATAAATGTTCGAAAATGTCATAATTGAGGCTGCCGCAAGTGCGATGAGCGCCATCCAAAACGGTTTATCTTTTGAAGTGTAGCCATTATTATATGTACGTTTTTCTTCTGTCACACCATCACTTCCTAACACACTATTGTATATGAAAATATCATTTCGTTCTTCCTGCTACAAGAGTTTAAAGGACCAAAGTCAATCGATTCCGAATTTTCATTACTCGTGTTAGGATAGAAATAATCATACATAGAAGGAGTGACAATTCATGTTCAAACCAATCGCTACAGATAAAGCCCCCGCCGCTATCGGCCCATACTCGCAGGCAGTCGATGTCGGGGAGGTCATCTATATTTCAGGTCAGATCCCACTCGACCCATCTACGCAGGAATTCGTCTCAGATAATGTGAAAGAGCAGGCGGAGCAGGTAATGAAAAATCTAGGAGGCATCCTGGAAGAAACAGGACTCGATTACAGTCATATCGCAAAAGCGAACATCTACCTGGATTCGATGGATGATTTTGCAATTGTAAATGACGTATATGCCAGCTTTTTGAGTGAGCCTTATCCTGCCCGTGCAGCAGTGGAAGTAAGCAAACTGCCTAAAGGCGCGAAGGTAGAAATTGAAGCGATTGCCGTGAAAGAAAAATAATGAAGCCGAGCCTATGAGCTCGGCTTTTCATTTGCTTATTCGTTGGTATTAGGCGATAAATACTTTTATTAAACGATTTATATAGAAATCATATCCTCGGGTTAATAAAAAAACACCCTCTAAAAAGAAGGTGTTCAGGCCATCCATTTTGGCGGTGTATTTTTATCCCAATAAAGCTCACCAATCTCATGATGTTTCTCAAATCCGTCCTTACTTAAATGATAGTGAAAATTAAACCAGTATCCTTCACCTGGACGTTTTTCCCGGCGTACATCAAATCTGGCAATCTCTTCTTTGGTCCGGTAATCAGAAAGATGGAAAATCTTCTCTCCATATCCTGCCGCCGGCTGCTCTGATATTTCATAATATGGTACTTCCTCTTCTGCTTCTTCTAAAAGGCTTGTTATCACTTCTTCAATTCCAGGCAGGATAACTGCAGCAAATTCATCTTCCACTTTAGTTGCGATTTTAGGTCCAAGCTTTGTAACCGCCTGCTCCTTGGCACGCTCAGTCAAAACATCGATCAAGTAATCATTTGACGTTGGCTCAAGGGATATTTCTTCCTCAGGAATGACTGCTTCAGTCGATATGTAGGTATCTTCTTTTTCTTTCGGAGATGCTACCTCTTTTTTCGCAGGAGTCTCCGCATCCGCATATGTCGGCGGTATATATAAACCAAGGGTAAGAATTGCAACTAATACGACAGAGACTTTTCTAAGCCAGAGCTTCATATGAATTACTCCCTTATATGTACTCTATTAAATTCTACCATGTTACAAATGCTTGTCCATATGTTATACGAGTTTCCTGGAGAAAAGTTTCAAATTTTTCTAATAGATTTTATCAAGCTTAGAGGAACCAGCCGTACAACCTGGCCCCTCTCTGAGTCAAACCCTCCACCTGAGTGCAATCGTCAAATGACAGCACTCAATTCCTTCTACTGCAGAGGAAAGCTGCAGATTGATACCATCGGGATTCACTTTCGTTTCAACACCGGAATGGATGCCCGTCGATTTCAAAAGAGCATCGACTTTTTCCATATCATTAACCTGGGCAGCCTCCATCACGTCATGAGCGAATGTTTCGGATTCCGCAAGACGATGCAGGACAAGGCTGGCCTCATCCAGTAATTTTTCCATAGCTGCAGCAGAATCAGAAAACATAGTGGAATCCACTGGTGGATAGGCCGGTTCCTCCGGATATCTTCTCGGAATATAAGGAAAATAACCATAACCCGCCTGATAGTATGGGGCATATGGATAATAGATCGGATACATTTTACTGTCTCCTCCCCCTTCAACTTCAATCTCCTAACAGCATATGCACACTACAGATATCCGGAAGTTGTCATGCATTCTCTCGGGGAATTGTTTCATCTTTTCATTATTAGGATATAAACCATTACAAATATCTTTAGAAGGAGGATTGTATGGCTAACGGTGCTCGAAATCCATATTATGCTCGCAATCTATGGTCAGGTTTTTTATTTGGACTTGGGCTGGTCGCTTTCTTTGACGAAGCTGTTTTCCACCAGCTCCTGAATTGGCACCATTTTTATGATAAATCAACTACCCAAATGGGGCTTGTATCGGATGGTTTTTTTCATGCATTCAGCTGGTTTGCAACGATTGGCGGGCTATTCATGTATGCCGATCTCCGTCGCCGGCAGGCGCTATGGAAAACAAGGTGGTTGGGAGGTGTATTGCTAGGAATGGGCGTCTTCCAATTGTATGATGGGACTGTCCAGCACAAACTTATGCAGCTCCACCAAATCCGTTACAATGTTAACATTCTGCCTTATGACCTGGTGTGGAATATTACAGCGGTACTTATGGTCATTGCCGGTTCTATTATTTTGTTAAAGACCCGGCGGAAGGCAGGTACGGGAGGAGTGACTAACCCACTTTCCAATGAATAATACAATTGCAGCTTTCCTATTAGGTGTTCCCTTTGTATTGTTGCTGGGACTTTACATGCTGGCAGTTTTTCTTTCCAACCGCCGCCACAGACGTTGGCCATTTTATCGAAGCATTCTATGGGGGATTGGAACGTCTTTTGCCATCCTCTCTGTGGCAGGACCTCTAGCAGAGCGTGCACATGTTGACTTCACCGCACACATGCTTGGTCACCTTTTTTTAGGAATGCTGGCACCTTTATTAATGGCCCTGGCCGCTCCCATGACTTTACTACTGAGAACGTTGCCAGTAAAAACCGCTCGGCGACTGACAAAATTGCTCCGCAGCAAGCCGCTCCGTATTCTTAGCGACCCTATAACAGCAACGATACTAAACATCGGCGGTCTATGGTTGTTATACACGACGGATTTATATATGCTGATGCATCACAGCTTGCTATTATATGTCTTCATACACATTCATGTGTTTTTAGCAGGATATTTATTTACCATTTCGATGCTCTATTTCGATCCGACTCCGCACCGGCACAGCTACCTTTACCGAGGGATAGTGCTGGTTATTGCTCTCGCAGTCCATGGGATATTATCAAAGTATATTTATGCCAATCCCCCTGCAGGAGTAGCAGCTGACCAGGCGCAGGCAGGCGGAAAGCTAATGTATTACGGTGGTGATATGATCGATGTCGTCATCATTTTCCTGCTTTGCCTCCATTGGTATCAGGCGGCGCGACCGCGGAAAAGAGCTGGACAGGTTACATGGCAGAATCGTTAAACAAAGTAAAAAACGCCAGCCGTGAGGTTACCACGGTTGGCGTTTTCACTTTACATATTGAGCACAAATAACTTATCGCGGGTCATGGATTCAATGCTCCGACGGATGCCCTGTGCACCTAGTCCGGAGTTTTTGGCTCCGATGAACGGGAAATGATCCGGGCCACGCTCGGTTTTTGCATTTAACTGAACAGAACCAACATGCAGCTTTCTTCCGATTTCCATTGCTTTTTGGACATCGGCTGTGAAAATACTCGCCTGCAAGCCATATTGAGATTCATTGGCAAGGGTTACGAAATCTTTTTCATCCGTGATTCGGATGATCGGAAGTACTGGCCCGAATGGCTCTTCCCAGGCAATGTCCATATCGGAAGTAACATCATCAATTAGTGTCGGGTGAATCAATTTGCCTTCCCGCTTGTTACCTGTTACTAATGTCGCACCTTTTTCAAGGGCGTCATCAATCAAGCCCTGGACAAAGTCCGCTGCCTTGTCATCAATCAGCGGAGTGACAGCCGCGTCGTCTTCCGGGTTTCCCACGGTCAGTCCCTCCACTTTCTGTTTAACTTTCTCAGAAAGCTGATCGGCGACAGCATCAGCAACCAGAACGCGCTTGATGGCTGTACAGCGCTGACCGGAGTAGGAATAAGCACCGCTGACGATTTGGTCGGCAGCCAGATCAAGATCAGCGTCCTCCAACACGATTGCTGGATCTTTACCACCTAATTCGAGAACCACTGGAATCATTTTTGCTTTTTCAGAGATAGATTGACCGACCTCTGTGCTTCCTGTAAAGCTGATCATGCTTATTTCTGGATGAGTGACAATAAAGTCTCCAATTTCAGAGCCCTTCCCTGTGACCAGTTGGACAATGCCTTCAGGAATTTCCGTTTCGAGTAAAGCATCAATCATAAGACGGCCACTTAACGCACCTTGGGATGCTGGTTTGAAGACCACTGCATTTCCAGAAATCAATGCTGGGGCAATTTTTGATGCGGCTAAGTTAACTGGGTAGTTAAAAGGGGATATGGCTAAAACTACACCAAGAGGCTCGCGGTCCGCCATCGCTATTTTATTAGAGCTCCCACCTCGGAATGAATCTCCACGGAGCATGTCGCCATGGATACGGCAGCCTTCCTCGGCAGTATAGCGAATCAAATCGGCCGTACGCTTGACTTCTTTCATGGCAGAAGCTTTGTTTTTGCCAACTTCCTTGTAAATCATTGTACCGATTTTTTCTTGTTGTTCGAGTAAACGATCGGCCCATTTATGTAAAATGTCCGCTCGTTTATATACCTCTGTCTCGGCCCAGGCCTTTTGAGCACCGCTGGCCTCATTTATTGCCTGATCTACTTCTTCTTGAGACATTAAGGAAAATGAACCGATTGCTTCTTCTTCTGCTACAGAATAAACTACTTTTTCTTTTTCGACTGTCATGCTGATAATGTACCACTCCTTTAAATTTGATTATTCTGATTATTAAGGATGTAAGATTATTTCTCAAACGGCAATAAAGCGGTAACATTTCTGCTATAACCTCTTCTACGTTAAATAGCATGGCGTATGCTTGCTTATCCTTAGTTTTTCACGTTAATGTGATAAAGTTCCAATTTAAAGCGAGAATTGGGAGTGGTTCATGGCAAGTAAAAAGCAGAGCACAGTGGCTCTGCTTTTCAGTCTTCATCTTTAATATCCGGATCAGGTGGAAGCGGGTCGCTCAAATATTCCTGAAGCGTAGCACGGTACTTCTCCACTTGCTCAAAATAATTTGAAAACTGGTCCTTATTAATCAATACCTGCTGTCCGTCATCAATCGTTTTTATTTTGTTTTCCAGTACCATTTTGTGAATATAAGATACTGGGATATCCAGGTATTCAGCAGTTTCCTGTATCGTCAAATACATCTGACCACCTGCCCTGCTTAAATTTTTATTCCAATCTATCCAATATTGTTTCGAAAATAAGCAACCACTTCATCCTATTATATCACTTTATCATTTTGGTATAATTATTTTATAGAAACATGCGTATGTAGCAAACCATAGAGAGTGGTGAAAAAATGACAGACGATCGCAAAAAAGCTAAGTGGGAAAAAACAAGACAAGCGGGTAAAGGAAAATACATAGCACTTTATGGATTACTTGGATTCGGGGGCGTATTTGTACTTGTTTCTCTTCTGTTCCAGGCATTTCGGGAAGACAGCATTACATTCGATTATGTCGTACAGCGGATTGTCATCGGTCTGATTGCCGGAGCTTTATACGGCTGGGTCAGCTGGCGTTCCAACGAAAAAAGATACCACGACCTCACATGATGTGTTAGAGCGGAGCTGCATATTACTGTGCTCCGCTTTTTATAGTGGAAACCATGATTCCCTCAAGAACTTCCTCATCATATGCGAATTCTATATTCTGATTCCGCCGTTTATCAAAGTAACCAATAACGGTAGCTCCTGTATCTGACCGTTCATAATAATTTTTTCCATAGGTTTCAATAACGTCTTCTTTTGTGTCACCTATGGTTACATTTCGGGCAGTAGCATAGCGCTCGTGAGTAAGTATGTAGCCACTTATACTCCCCTCTTCCAACTGGAATTCTATATTCTCATAAATAAAGTGGCGGCTTGGTGGATTATCTACCGTCTCTACTTCCTTAGGAGTACCGAAAGTTTCCAGCAGTTTTTGTTCCGGGAACCCTAATGAAATCTCTTGGATATTTTCTTCAGATAAATTACTGCTATTTGTTTTATCATAAAAGTCCATTTTATTATTGTGAGCGCAACCAGCAAGCAACAGACCTATAGTGAGAAACAAAGCCAACGAAAATGTGACTTTCACTTGTTTTCCTCCTGACCGATGAAGCTCTTTCTACTTATACAGCTTCACTTAAATTCAACGGTTTATATAAATATAATTACCACAATGATTCTTCTTTGCTGCTAAGCTCGTAATAAAATGGGGATAGTCCCATGACAATAAAGAATACGATCAACCCAAATAAAATATAAAACAACATGGAGAAATCAAATAATGATACGACAAACATCGGTATTATGACAGATAACACCATAATGCCTCCCCGCTTCCGTGTCTTCGCAGATGCATACTGTTTTTCTCCACAGTAAGGACATGGTGCACTACTGCTCAGCATCAACTTACTGAAAACCGTCTCTTTCCATGTCCATTTCTTCTTACAATGATCACAAACCGGCATGCTGATAACCCCCATATCCAGATTTTCTAGTTAATGCGAGCCGACCACTCGTCTTCAAGCAGGCTCATCTCCCACAGGCTCCAATATTCATCTCCGACTTTCCTGTAATCACGAAGCAGTCCCTCTTTCTTAAAACCTGCCTTTTGATAACATGATATAGCTGCGGAATTGAAGTCAAAAACACCTAAACTCACACGGTGCAGTTCTAAATCTTCAAATGCGATTTTTACAATTCTTTCAATCATTTGTCTGCAAATCCCCTGACCTTGATAACTCTGATCTCCCACCAGCACTCTGCCGATTCTTGCAGAATGATTCTCTCTATCAATACGCACAAGCGAAATATGCCCAATCATGGCACCTGTCTCTGTATGGACGACTTTGTAAATTAGTTTATCTGTCTGATCATCATTGGCTCCTCTAAGATATTCGCTCAATTGACTTTTATCTAATGGGTAGTTGAAAGAAGGACCAGCCCACTGCATCAGAAATTTTTCAGAATCTACCCATCGGATTAGCTGGTCAAAATCATCCTGGGTGAAATATTGAAGTTCAATCATTGCTATCGGCCTCTCTGTCATATAATTCTATGTTCTCTTTTAAATCCCTTTCTTTTTGACTATCCCGCCATTTCACAATGGCATATATCTGCTCAATATCTTCTTTTTTAAAGCTTCATCGCTAAACTTTCTGCTTCCTTCTATTGTACCTATTTGGTGGTTAATGCTGTCCATATCGCCACCCGATACGGAATGGCATGGAATTTTCCATGCACTTCCTCTTCGACAAACCCACCATATTACCGACTTAATCAATTATTTCCCGCGCAATAATTTTCAAATTCGACCCGATACCCTCTTTTGTTATTACATTTTGACGGCTTTTGTAGCAATAAACGTTTTGATATAGTGATCGATTATCCGTTTACCACCAAAATCATCCTCATAAAAACCAGTGATTGCATAGCCAGCATCAATTTGGCCTTGGATTTGCTCTTCCAATGTATGCCCAAATTCGATCGTCAGATTATTATCCAAGTGACGTTGTAATTCTTCTTCCGAAATTGCCGATAAACCGGAGAATGGGAGCGAGTGTTTCACATCGAGGATGCCTTTCTCTTCCTGCTCATCATCAAAAAGGTACAACAAGGGGTTTGTAAAGCCTGATATCAGCGTACCACCTGTCTTTAAAACCCTGGAAGTCTCTTTCCACACAGGCAAAATATCTTCCACAAAAACATTCGAAACCGGATGCACGATAATATCAAATAAATCATTCTTAAAAAAATGCAAGTCAGACATATCGCCTTGTATCGCCTCTAGATATAGACCGTCCCGCTCGGCCACAAGCCTATCCTGTTCTAATTGCATATCGGATATATCGACCACCGATACATCGGCTCCAGCCGCAGCCAGCACAGGTGCCTGCTGTCCTCCCCCGGAAGCTAAACAAAGAATTTTCACTCCTGTTAAAGAAGATGGAAACCAGGAGCGTGGTACCGGCCTTTCTGTAGTAACTGTTATTCCCCACTCCCCCGCTTTCGCTTTTTCAATAATTTCACTGCTCACAGGTTTTGTGTAGACGACTCCCTCTTCCACTTTTTTATCCCATGCTTTTTGATTATGTTTTACTAGTTTCATATTCGACTTCTCCCTTTACATCTATTCTGAATTTATGTAATTTCCAGGTTATTTACGAGCTACGTATATTGGAGTTATTCGGATAATCCCCTCTCTTTACCTATCTTCCTTTTCTTCACTTAATACTTTAGCATATATCGCATCTTATATTTCCATTAATATCCTTGTCGCTTAAGAAAAAGGATTTTACTACCTTATCGAGAATGTTTTACTTTAACGCACACATCTAGGAGGTACAGGGATGAATGAAAAAATTATTTCGCTAAAAGGAATTGAATGGAAACAAAAGGAAAAGACAATTTTAACGACTGTTTCCTGGGATATAGAAAAAGGTGAGCATTGGGCATTGTTGGGGTTGAATGGTTCCGGTAAAACCTCACTTCTCAATATGATTACCGGTTACCAATGGCCGACAAACGGAGAAGTTAACGTATTAGGCTGTCGTTTTGGTGAAACAAATATATTGGAACTGCGTAAATCCATCGGCTGGGTGAGCACGTCCTTGGAAGAACGCTTCAAACATCATGGCGGAGAAACTGCCATAGAAGTAGTTTTGAGTGGAAAACATGCTACCATTGGTATTTATGATGAAATCACACCGACTGATAGGAAAAGGGCTAAACGCCTTTTAGAACAATTCCGAATCGAGAACCTTTCCGGGCAAAAATTTTCTTCCCTCTCCCAGGGTGAAAAACGAAAAACCATGATCGCACGGGCATTGATGGCATCGCCCGAACTATTAATTCTGGACGAACCTTGCAGTGGATTGGATATTTTATCAAGGGAAGAGCTGCTTCAGACTATCGATCAAATGAATCGGGCTGTTGATGGTCCCACTTTAATATACGTTACTCATCATATCGAAGAAGTCATTCCGTCGATCTCCCATGCTTTACTGCTTCATGCTGGCAGTATAGTAGCTAGTGGAGAAAAATATAGCACGTTAACCAGGGATTATTTGCAACAAACCTTTGAACTTCCCTTAGCTGTTGAATGGGATAATGACCGCCCCTGGACGCGTGTTAAATCAGATAATATAAACCTCCCTCTTGATTTTTATAAAAGGTATTGACCCTCACGTTACGTGATAGCTTATAGTGAATCTGAAGGGAGGGATCCAAACATGAAAGTAAAAGAAGTCGCCGACCTGGTTGGTATCAGCGTGCGTACGCTACATCATTACGATGAAATTGGATTACTTAAACCAGATATAACTACAGATGCCGGCTACCGGGTTTATTCTGATGACAACCTCGAAAAGCTGCAGCAGATCCTGTTTTTTAAAGAAGTAGGTTTCCCGCTGAAATGCATCAAAGCTATCCTCGAGGACCCTTCCTTCAACCGTGAGGAGGCACTGGAAATGCACCGGAAAATGCTGGTGGAAAAACGACGACGCCTCGATCAGGTGATTAATACGGTTGAAAAAACGTTACGACATTGGAAAGGAGACATTGACATGACTACGGAAGATAAATTCAAAGGATTTGACTTCAGTCGCAATCCTTATGAACAAGAGGCAAGAGAACGCTGGGGTGATAAGGCAGTAGATGACGCTAACAAAAAGACCAAAGGAATGAGTGAGGCAAAACAGGAGGAAGTCAATGACCTGTACCGGAAATTGGCGACAATCCGGCACAAGGACCCAGCCTCCAAGGAAGCACAAGAAGCTATTGCTAAATGGTATTTGCTCTTAAATGAGATTGGCAGCTATTCTTTAGAGGCTTTCAAGGGTTTGGGCCAAATGTATATCGCCGACGAACGTTTCACAAAAAATATCGATCAGTTCGGTGATGGCCTGGCTCAATTTATGGCAGATGCCATGGCTGTTTATGCCGATAACCGACAACCAAATTAAAGCAACTTCTATATACTGGAGGACCCGGGATGTTTTTTCTAACACCCCGGGTCCTCCAGTTTTTTACATATGTCAATTGAATACGATTGTTTTATTTTGATGCACGAGAATGCGATCTTCTAAATCCCATTTCACACCGCGAGCAAGCACACTGCGTTCTACTTTTCGTCCGATTTTCTTCAAGTCTTCTGCATTATCGCGATGGTCGACACGCATGATGTCCTGCTCAATAATCGGCCCTTCATCCAGATCATTAGTGACATAATGGGAGGTGGCACCGATCAGTTTTACCCCTCGCTCATAGGCACGGCCATAAGGATTCGCTCCAATGAATGCTGGCAGGAACGAATGGTGGATATTGATGATCTGGGATGGATAAGCAGCTACGAAGTCAGGAGTCAGGATTTGCATATAACGGGCCAGGACGATTTGATCGATATTGTAATCTTCCAGCAGCTCGAGTTGCTTCTTCTCTGCTTCCTTACGGATATCTTTATTGGCTGGAATATGATGAAACGGGATACCGAATGATTCTACCAAGTCCCTGGCATCCTCATGGTTGCTGACAACAACCGCAATATCGGTTACTAAGTCACCGCTCTGCCATTCCCATAACAGTTCACGCAGGCAATGCAATTGTTTGGATACAAAAATTGCGGTTCTCTTCAGCTGATAAACAAATTTCATATCCCACTGCATGTTAAAGTTTTCAGCTACCGCTTGAAATTTGCTCTTCATCTCTTCTTCTTTTCCCTGCAGTCCAGGACAATCAAATTCAATCCGTAAGAAAAATGTTCCTTCATAGGCATCCGTTGTATACTGGCTGGACTCCATGATATTGGCTCCATTTTGGAAAAGGAAATTAGAAACGGCTGCTACGATCCCAGGCTGGTCGGGGCAGCAAATCAGCAGTCGTCCTTTATCTTTAGTTGCTTCTTGAAATTTTCGTAGATGTTGGTGTGTTGTTTCAGCCATAATAATCTCCTTTACATGTATTACTAATAGTTTAGTCTTTATCTTATCGCTCTATCCTATAACAAAATAGGTGCTGACAGCAAATCAAAATCCCCTCGCCTCTGGAGGGGATTGAATTCTGCATTATTTTAAAGAGGGCAGCCTGAATTTTATTTGCTACTTCCCTGATATATTTGCGAGGTTATAATTATATTAGCGCTTTGCCCTGTAAATTATTGTGCCTGTGAATGATTTTCGTCATCATTATCAGATTGATTAAACAATAGGTTATCATCGATACCGGCTTTACTGAAGTTTTCGCCGAAATACTTGGCCATGCTGGCATGGGCCTGTGCTTTGATCGACGCATCGATGTGGGAAACAACACTGTATATGGCATAGATGATAGCAAGGCTGTCATCCGCAAAACCCACGACCGGAATGAAGTCAGGAATGACATCGGCTGGGAATATCAGGTAACCAAGTGCACCCGCAATCGTAAGCTTGTCTTTCTTCGGAGTGTTTGGGCTCTTGAATGTGTAATACAAAAGGAAGCTGTAGTAAGCGATCTTAGAACCGAGCAATAATGCATAGCGGCCCATCTTGGCAAAAAACTTACGCTCGGAAAAATATTTACGCCCGGTTTCCACTGCTTTGCCGGGATTGAAGTTCTTTAGTTTTTTATTATAATTCTTTTCTTCACTCATCATCTAATTCTCCTTTTCGATAGAAGTGCTTCTCTTATTTTACCTTCCCCGATTACACCGTTGTCAATCATTCTCTTCTACTAGAAAATTCGAAAAATTCACTTCTTACCCTTGTAAAATTCACCGCTTTAGTGTAAGTTAGTGAGAACCAATTAAATACTTACTCGATGATTTCTTATCTAGAGAGGCAGAGGGACTGGCCCGTCGAAGCCTCAGCAACCACTGGTATGACCAGAAAGGTGCTAATTCCAGCAAGTTGTGTGATGCAGCTTGGAAGATAAGGAGAGGAACTTATTCATTCAAAAGTCTTCTTCTTATGGGAAGGCTTTTTTTATATTTACCTATGATTTTTCAACGAGGAGGAATTGTACATGACCGATCATTCGTATTCTTTTCAAACACGCGTTCTTCACGGTAATCATAAGTTCGACCCGACCACAGGTGCGGTGAGCGTGCCGATTCAGCAGGCGTCAACTTTTCATCAAGCAGACTTTGATAATCCAGGAAAATATGACTACAGCCGCTCCGGCAACCCGACAAGAGAAGCCCTGGAAGAGGAAATCGCCAGACTGGAAGGCGGCGATAAAGGGCTTGCTTTCGCATCCGGTATGGCTGCCATTTCCACCTCGTTCATGATGTTGTCAAAAAACGATCACGTAGTCATTACGGAAGATGTCTACGGTGGGACATTCCGACTGGTCCACGAGGTCCTGCACCGGTTCGGAATCGAGCATACTTTCGTCGATATGACGGATTTGCATGCGGTAGCGACAGCCATTCAGCCGAATACCAAAATCGTCTACATCGAAACACCAGCTAATCCGCTCTTAAACATAACCGACATCAGTGCTGTCGCTAAACTAGCAAAAGCGCACGGCTGCTACACATTCGTGGATAATACATTCATGACTCCAGCCCTGCAGCGGCCATTGGAACTGGGCGCCGACCTGGTCCTGCACAGTGCTACTAAATTCATTGCAGGTCATAGTGATGTTGTGGCTGGCCTTGCCGTTACAAACCATCCGGAGATTGCCGAACAGCTCCCGTATTTACAGAATGCTTTTGGATCGATTCTTGGTCCGCATGACTCCTGGCTCGTTTTACGTGGACTGAAGACACTGGACTGCCGGTTGAAACAGTCGACTGAATCAGCCATCAAAATCACACAGTATCTAGCCGAGCATCCATTGGTGGAAGAAGTATATCACCCAAGCCTAACCACTCATCCTGGTTTTTCGACCCACAACTATCAGGCAGACGGTCCCGGTGCTGTCCTTTCGTTTCGGTTGAAAGATGCAGCTGCTGTCCGTGAATTCTCTAAACATGTGGAAATTCCCGTATTTGCAGTGAGCCTGGGAGCTGTCGAGTCGATTCTTTCATACCCGGCGAAGATGTCACATGCTTCCATGCCTGAACAGGAAAGGCTGAAACGCGGTATTACCGATGGTCTGCTCCGTCTATCTGTCGGCCTGGAAAAAGCCGAAGATATCATAAAAGACTTTGACCAGGCATTGCAACAAACCACCAAGCAAGAAGTCGAACTAGGAGGATAACGAATGAAATTAGATCAAGCACTACAGGAAAAGACATTAATCGGAGACGGCGCGATGGGGACCCTGCTCTATTCTTACGGGGTGGATCGCTGTTTTGAAGAACTGAACCTGTCCCATGCGAAAGAAGTACGAAATGTGCATAAAGCCTATGTTCGTGCCGGTGCTGATGTTATTCAGACCAATACGTACGGAGCCAATTATATTAAATTATCCCGCTACGGGCTGGAAGATCACGTAAAAGCGATCAATACTGCAGCCGTACACCTGGCAAAGGAAGCCGCCGGTAAAGATGCCTATGTCGTAGGCACCATCGGAGGCATTCGGGATATTCAAAAAGAAATACCAACAATGGACGAATTGAAACGCAGTTTCCGCGAGCAGCTATATTGCCTGCTGATGGAAGATATAGACGGATTGATTTTTGAAACCTTCTATGACCTGGAAGAACTGACAACCGTTTTAGAGATTGCCCGGCAGGAAACTGATCTTCCATTAATTGCGGAAGTATCGATGCATGAACCCGGCGTTATGCAAAATGGTACACCGCTTGCAGATGCGCTTCACCTTTTGGAACAAAAAGGTGCTGATGTTGTCGGCGTCAACTGCCGTCTTGGTCCTTATCATATGATTCAAGCACTCGAAGATGTTCCACTACCGGAAAAAGCAGTGCTTTCTGCATATCCGAATGCCAGTCTGCCAGATTACGAGGATGGAAGATTAATTTATCCCAATGACCCAAATTATTTTCAAAAAAGCGCGCTGGACTTATACCGGCAGGGAGCACGTCTGATCGGCGGTTGCTGCGGGACTACTCCCGAGCATATTGCTGCGGTCGCTAAAGAAGTAAAAGGCAGAAAGCCGATTACCGAGAAAGTAGTATCTATTAAACAGCCACCTGTGCCTAAGCAGGTAGATGACAGTAATCGTGAGGAACACCTTCATGAAATCGCAAAGAAACAGCGTTCCATCATTGTCGAACTGGACCCTCCGAAAAAACTGAATACAGAAAAATATCTGCGCGGGGCAAAGGCTTTAAGAGATGCTGGAGTCGATTCGGTAACACTAGCAGACAACTCTCTCGCCTCTCCCCGAATCAGCAATACAGCGATGGCAACAATCATCAAGCAGGAATATGAGATCAATCCGCTTGTCCATATCGCCTGTCGTGATCGGAATTTGATCGGGCTGCAATCGCACCTGATGGGACTGCATACACTTGGTATCCGCGAGGTCCTTGCCGTGACCGGTGACCCTACGAAAATTGGCGACTTTCCCGGGGCCACCTCCGTATATGATTTATCGTCATTCGACCTGATTCACTACATCAAGCAGCTCAATGAAGGCATCTCCTTCTCTGGTAAATCACTAGGAGAAAAAACTGATTTTTCTGTTGCTGCTGCATTCAACCCGAATGTGCGTAATTTGAACCGGGCAGTCGGCCGCTTAGAGAAAAAGATTTCTTATGGGGCTGATTACTTCATCAGTCAGCCGGTTTACTGCGAAAAGCAGATCGTGGAAGTCTATGAAGCTACGAAGCATCTCGATACACCGGTTTATATCGGTATTATGCCGCTGACCAGCTCACGAAACGCGGAATTTCTGCATCATGAGGTTCCAGGCATCAAGCTTTCACCTGAAATACGGGAGAGCATGGAACAACACAGCCATGACAAAGAACGTTCCCAGGAAGAAGGAATTGCCATCGCCAAATCATTGATTGATGCGGCGCTTGATTTGTTTAATGGCATCTATTTAATCACCCCTTTTCTACGTTATGAAATGACGGTAGAATTGACGGAATACATCAAACAACAAACCGCAAAGCAGGAAAGGAAGATTTCCAATGGCATCAACATCATTTAAGGAACACCTTGCCAGTAGAATACTAATATTGGATGGTGCAATGGGAACGATGCTTCAACAGGCAGACCTGACACCGGAAGATTTTGGCGGAGAAGCCTACGACGGATGCAACGAATATTTGAACATTACCGCCCCCCATGTACTGGAACGGATTCACACCGAATATTTGGAAGCTGGCGCCGATATTATCGAGACTAATACTTTCGGAGCGACCAGCCTTGTCCTGGATGAATATGACCTTGGCCACTTAGCTGAGGAAATCAATATCAAAGCAGCACAAATTGCTAAAGAAGCAGCTGAATCTTTTAACAGTACAGACAAACCGCGATATGTAGCTGGAGCGATGGGACCGACAACTAAGACGTTATCTGTTACAGGCGGTACAACATTCGATGCCTTGGCAGAAGCCTACGAAGAACAGGCTCGCGGCCTGATTACCGGCGGTGTCGACTTGCTGCTTTTAGAAACGTCCCAGGATATGCTGAATGTTAAAGCAGCTTACCTTGGCATTACAAAAGCTTTTGAAACCACGGGCACTGAACTGCCGCTCATCATTTCGGGGACAATTGAGCCGATGGGTACGACACTTGCCGGCCAAAGCATCGAAGCTTTTTATATTTCCCTGGAACATATGAACCCTGCCGTCGTTGGTTTGAACTGTGCCACCGGACCGGAATTCATGCGTGACCATCTCCGCTCCCTGTCTGATCTGGCGACAACGGCAACGAGCTGCTATCCCAATGCAGGCCTTCCCGATGAAGAAGGAAACTATCATGAAACACCACAATCACTCGCAGCGAAAATTGCCGGTTTTGCTGAAAAAGGCTGGCTGAATCTTGTCGGGGGATGCTGTGGTACGACACCGGACCACATTAAAGCGATTGCGGAAGCTGTAGAAGGTCTGGAACCACGGACCTCCCCGGACTCCCACCCCCATTCTGTTTCCGGAATCGAGCCATTCCTATATGATGACAAAAATGACCGGCCGATTCTTGTCGGAGAACGGACCAATGTCATCGGCTCCCGTAAGTTCAAGCGTCTGATTGCCGAGGAAAAGTTTGAGGAAGCATCGGAAATTGCGCGAGCCCAGGTAAAAAAAGGCGCCCAGGTCATTGATATCTGTCTTGCCGATCCTGACCGTGATGAAACGCAGGATATGGAAGCTTTCATGAAGCAAGTCGTCAACAAAGTGAAGGTGCCCCTGGTCATTGACTCAACGGATGTAGAGGTTATCGAGAAGGCGCTAAAATATTCCCAGGGAAAAGCGATAATCAATTCAATAAACCTTGAAGACGGAGAGGAACGCTTCCAAGAAGTACTGCCTGTCGTGAAAAAATACGGAGCGGCCGTTGTTGTCGGCACCATTGATGAAGAAGGGATGGCCGTCACTGCGGAACGAAAGCTCCAGGTAGCCAAACGCTCTTACGATATCCTCGTTGGCGAATACGGGCTTGATCCATCCGATATCATCTTTGATCCACTTGTCTTCCCTGTCGGTACTGGTGATGAGCAGTATATCGGTTCTGCCGAGGCTACTATTGAAGGGATTCGTTTGATCAAAGAAGATTTGTCGGAGTGTCAGACGGTACTAGGTGTCAGCAATGTATCATTCGGCCTGCCACCAGTAGGACGTGAGGTGCTTAATGCCGTCTACCTCTACCACTGCACCAAGGCGGGACTGGATTACGCGATCGTTAATACGGAGAAGTTAGAGAGATATGCTTCGATTCCAGAAGAAGAAATTGAACAGGCCAATCAATTGCTGTTTAATACAAATGACAAAACACTGGCAGAGTTCACTGCCTTTTACCGTGGGAAGAAAAAAGAGACGAAAGTGCCAACCGAGACAATGACACTTGCCGAGCGGCTTGCGCATTATGTTGTGGAAGGTACGAAAGAAGGACTGCTACCTGACTTAGAACAGGCACTTGAAGAATACGCTACACCACTAGAGGTGATCAATGGACCGCTTATGGACGGTATGGCTGAAGTAGGCCGCCTGTTCAACGATAACCAGCTGATCGTTGCAGAAGTCCTGCAGAGTGCCGAAGTGATGAAGGCATCCGTCGCTTTTCTGGAACCCCACATGGAAGTAGCGGATACCTCTAATAAAAAAGGGAAAGTCCTGCTCGCCACCGTCAAAGGTGACGTTCATGATATTGGAAAGAACCTTGTTGAGATCATTTTAAGTAATAATGGCTTTGAAGTGGTCGACCTTGGCATTAAAGTCACTCCTTCAGAGCTAATCAATCAAATCAATGAAGAAAACCCTGATTTTGTCGGTTTGTCCGGCCTGCTCGTCAAATCCGCACAGCAGATGGTGCTGACAGCACAGGATCTGACCCAGCAAAAGATTTCCATTCCCATCCTTGTTGGCGGAGCTGCTTTATCCCGTAAATTCACATTGACGAAAATTCTCCCGCAATACGAAGGGCCGGTTTTCTACGCGAAGGATGCAATGGATGGTTTAGCATTATCGAATCGCCTCAGTAATGAGGAAGAGAGAGAAGCAATGGTAGGTGAGCTTCATCAAAAACAGCAGGCAGCTTTAGCTAAAAACTCGGATCGGGAACAATCTCAGGGAGCTACTGCTGTGGCTGTCAAACCGAAGTCTTCGGTATCAACTGAGGTACCTGTCTACCAGCCACAGGATTACAAACATCATGTGCTCCGGGATTATTCGGTCGACCATATAGAGCCGTACATTAATATGCAGATGCTGATCGGTCACCACCTTGGACTGAAAGGCAAGTTTTCCAGATTGATAGCTGAGAAGAATGAAAAAGCCGTCCACTTGAAGGGAGTCGTTGACGATTTGTTGACGAAAGCTAAAAAAGAAAGCTGGATTGAACCATCTGCTCTCTATCAATTTTTCCCTGCTCAATCGGATGGGGACGATGTCATCATCTATGATCCTGCTGATGAAAAGACGGAAATCGAGCGGTTCACATTCCCGCGCCAGCCACGGGAACCATTCCTTTGTCTGGCAGACTATCTCCGTCCGGTATCCAGTGGAGAGATGGATTATGTCGGGTTCTTCGCCGTCACTGCCGGAAAAGGAATTCGCGACCGTGCAGAGGCATTAAAGGAACAAGGAGAATACCTGGAAAGCCATGCCTTGCAGGCACTGGCACTCGAAACCGCAGAAGGCCTGGCCGAACATGTCCACCAGCTGATGCGTGATAAATGGGGCTTCCCGGATCCAACTGATTTTACAATGCAGCAGCGGTTCTCGGCCAAATATCAAGGACAGCGCTATTCCTTCGGATACCCGGCCTGTCCCGATTTAGAGGACCAGGAAAAATTGTTTCAGCTGATTAAGCCGGAACAAATCGGCGTCGAGCTGACCGATGGGTTCATGATGGAGCCGGAAGCCTCCGTCACCGCCATCGTATTCGCTCATCCCGATGCCAGATATTTCAACGTCTATTAACTACGAAAGGCAGCGATTTTTTCGCTGCCTTTTCTGTATTTATTGTCGCTTATCCCGCTGTATTTTCTCTTATATCATTTTATCTGTCTCTTTTATTTTCAAAAGTGTCACTCTTATTCTCGAAATTGTCACTCTTGCGTTCCATATTGTCGCTTATATGCACTAGCCTTTCTCACATACTGTAAGTTTGTCTCATAAAGGGCCCTTTTCTACCCAAAAAAAGACCACCCTTAGCTCGCCATCAGAGCAAGGGTGACCTTTGATTAATGCATATGACGGAGCAGCATGCTTTCCGATGGCCCGAGTGTTATCGTGAGCTCGCCGTCTTTTGCTTTAAATACACGCTTTTTATTCTCCATATGCTGCCACTTCCCTTTTCTCACCATCAATGTCACTTCCCGGCTTTCATGAATATGACGGTTGAACAGATAAATCATATGTTCATCACTGGCACTCCCGCCAAAATTGTCAACGCCATTTTCAATCCATCGTTCAAAAGAATACACATCATGATGAAGGGAATGAGATTTCCAGCAGCCTGTTCGTAATGCCGAATGTTCCCGGCGCCACTTCCCAATCATTTTATACCATTCTACCAGGCTATCATCTTCTCTTCCCCACGGATAAGGCTTCCGATTATCAGGATCGCTCCCCCCGGTCAAGCCTGCTTCGTCACCGTAGTAAAGCGATGGTACTCCCGGGAAAGTATAGAGCCACAAACTAAGGGCTTTCACCTGGGCATCAACGATTACAGCTTTGTCGTCAGCTAGCATATCTCCCGGCAAAAACTGATCGAGCATCGTCTTGATCCGTTCAACATCATGGCTGGATAACATATTCATCAAGGCATAAAAGTAGTGCTTTGGATAATGTTCGCTCAAAGTCAACAACCGGCGTTCCACGTCATGGGCATCAGCATCGCCACTCATGAACTCCAGCATAAGTCCCCTCAGCGGATAGTTCATGACCGAATCCAATACACCGCCAAGGAAATACTCCCTGCGTTTGCCATGGCCGATTTTCGTCGTGGCATCTTCCCACACTTCTCCCAGCAACACGCTGGATTCATCTTCTTTTTTCAGCTGCTGGTAGATTTGCTTAATCAAATCGTCGGTCAATTCATCAGCGACATCGAGACGCCAGTGCTTCAGGCCGTGTCTTTGCCAGAACTTCAGGACACTTTCCTCATCATGAATCAAAAAGTTCTGGTAGCTTTCATCGTCTTTATTTACGGTGGGAAGTGTCCCGACACCCCACCAGGACTCGTATTCATCAGGGTGGTTATGAAAGAGATACCAGGAATAGTAAGGCGATTCTTTCGATTGATAGGCTCCTACCGAATCATATTGGCCGCGTTGGTTGAAATAGATGCTGTTGCTGCCGGTATGGTTGAAGACACCGTCGAGCATAATTTCAATCCCATATTCACCAGCCTTCTGAACAAGTTCTGCCAAATCTTCATTGCTCCCAAGCAGCTGGTCGACCGTATGATAGTCGCCGGTATCATAGCGGTGGTTACTTTCCGCTTCAAATACAGGATTCAGATAAATCACCGTGACACCGAGTGATGCTATATAGTCGAGCCTTTCGATTATTCCCTGGATATTCCCCGCAAAAAAATCCCATCGGACGACCGCGCCATTTTCATCACGGATATAAATCGGATCATTTTCCCAGTGGCTGTGCATCAGGCTTGTCTTCGGAGCCTTGGCAAGCTCGCGTTCACCAGCCGCATAGAAGCGGTCAGGGAAAATCTGATAGATGGTCCCATGCTTCCACCATTCCGGAGTTTCATAGTCAGGGTTATAGACGGTAATCTGCCAAGACGGGGGAACATGATCATACACAACCCCATCACCGCTTTCTTCGATATTCCGACGTCCGTAAAAAAAAGTGCCATCTTCCAGCTTGAATTCAAAGTAGTACCAGACCAGCTGTGGTTCCTCTGGCATAGTGATGGTAGTTTCATAGCCGGAGTATTGATGCTGCTCACTATAGATATCCATTTCCTGCGTTTGTTCTTTGTCCGTTTTATCCAAAATATAATGAAGGATGACGCTTGAAATGCGGTAGCGGTTATGGATATCAATGGTAAGGGTCACATTGGAGCCTTTTGGTGCTGCACCGAAAGGCTCGCGGTATTGTGATTTGAAGCTGTTATGATAAACGTCGTTTGATTTCATCGTACGTCCTCCTCCATTCATTGATCACTTAAGCGTATTTACTGGTGCAATCCTCCAGATATCCGAGGCATATTCCTGAATCGTCCGGTCACTGGAGAATTTCCCGGCATGTGCAATATTGATCAGGCTCTTTCTGTTCCATGCCTGTTTCTGCTGGTAATCGAAGCTAACCCGCTGCTGGGCAGCTGCATAAGCTGCGAAATCTTTCAGTACAAAAAATTCATCGTTATGATGTACGAGAGAGTCATAGATTTCCTGAAATTCTGTATCCCCTTTTGAAAAAGGACTGTAATGAATCAGCTGATCGACAGTGAGTCGAACCTCTTCGTTTGTGTCGTACACCTGCCTCGAGGAATAGCCGCCGGACCGGTAAAACTCCAAAACTTCCTCCGAGCTTAAGCCGAACGTGTAAATATTGTCATCCCCGACAAGTTCATGGATTTCCACATTGGCCCCATCCATCGTTCCAAGTGTCAACGCCCCGTTCATCATCAGCTTCATGTTTCCGGTACCAGAAGCTTCCTTACTGGCAGTTGAAATCTGTTCACTCACATTGGCTGCCGGGATGATCCGTTCCGCAAGGGAAACCGAATAATTTTCCAGAAAAACAACTTTAAGCTTGTCGCTTACTACCGGGTCATTATTCACCACGTCAGCAATCGTATTGATCAGCTTGATGATTTTTTTGGCATAATGATAGCCCTGTGCTGCTTTGGCTCCGAAAAAGAAGGTTCTTGGGGCCATTTCCAGCGAAGGATCTGTTTTGATTTTGTTATACAGATGCATGATATGCAGCGCATTCAAGAGCTGACGCTTATATCCATGGAGACGCTTGATATGGACATCAAAAATCGATTGCGGATCAAGGGAAATTCCTTTCGTGTCGTAAACCCAGGAAGCCAGCTTTTCTTTGTTCGCTTGCTTGATATTGTCCAAGCTATTCAATACACCTGCATCCTCCTGATAAGCCAGCAGGTCCGTCAGGCGCCCAGGTTCATTGATCCAATTTTCACCAATTGTTTCTGTAAGAAGTCCGGCAAGCGGCTTATTGGCATGCATCAGCCAGCGTCTGTGGGTAATACCGTTCGTCTTGTTGTTGAACCGCTCAGGAAATGTATTATAAAAAATTTTCATTTCCCGCTTTTTCAAAATCTCGGTGTGAAGCCTTGCCACCCCATTGATGCTATGGCTGCCGACAATCGACAGGTGAGCCATTTTCACCTGCCCATCGGCAATGATAGCCAGTTCAGCGATCCGGTCGAATTCTCCCGGATACTGTTCCCATAACGATTGGCAGAACCGCTCGTTGATTTCTTCTATAATCATAAAAATTCGTGGCAGCAGTTGCCGTACCATATCCACAGGCCAGGACTCCAACGCTTCACTCAGGGTCGTATGATTGGTGTAGGAAACCGAGGCTTGAATGATGTCCCAGGCTTCTTTCCATCCCAGCTGCTTTTCATCCATCAAAACCCGCATCAGTTCAGGAATCACCATCGCAGGATGGGTGTCATTAATATGGAGAGCGACTTTTTCAGGAAAGGCGGACCAGGGCAGTTCGAGCTGTTCAAAAGCACGCACGGCACTCTGAACCCCTGCCGATACTAAAAAGTATTCCTGTTTCAGTCGCAGCTGCTTCCCTTCTTCATGGGAATCATCGGGGTATAAAAATTCCGAAATCGCTTCAAGGGAGCGCTTGTGGCCGAGGAAATTCCCGAACTCATTCAGCCTTGATGCTTTTTTGATCGTATCATCCAGGTTCGCTTCTACAGACCAGAGGCGCAGCGTATTGACGGTATCACTGTTATAGCCGACAACCGGGACATCATAGGGAACCGCCTGGACCTGCTCATAATCATGGTGGTCGAAATGCAGGTTGCCATCTTCATCCTTGCTCGAAGACACATGACCGCCGAAACGGACTTCCACTGCTTCTTCCGGGCGACGGACTTCCCATACAAATTCACGTGATAGCCATAAGTCAGGAAATTCGACTTGATTGCCATCGATGAACTGCTGGTCGAACATACCGTATTTATACCGGATACCATAGCCATGACCAGCCAGCCCCAAGGAGGCAAGGGAATCCAGGAAGCAGGCAGCAAGTCGGCCCAGCCCCCCGTTACCCAGGCCTGCGTCACTCTCTTCTTCCTCTAGTTCACCCAGGTCGAATCCTAAATCTTTCAAACCTTCTGCCACAACATCGACTATTTGCATATTCAGGAGATTATTCCCCATCAATCTGCCGATCAGAAACTCCATGGAAAAATAGTAGACTTGCTTTTCCTTCTCTTGTTCATAGCGCTGGTTCGTCTCCAGCCATTTTGTTCCGATTCTTTCACGCAACAGCGAACCAAGAGCTCTATATGCATCCACCTCTGTAGCGGTTTCAACTGTTTTGCCTAGCTTAGCCTCGAGCTTCTGGGAAAATGCCTGTTTGAATTCCTCTTTGTCGCTGAACATTACGGTTTCCTCCAATTCATACAGCCCTATTCCATTGCCTGCGCGTACACCTCACGATAGCGGCGTGCAGAATACTTCCACGGGAAT
Organism: Thalassobacillus sp. B23F22_16; assembly: GCF_043496955.1. Lineage (NCBI taxonomy): Bacteria > Bacillati > Bacillota > Bacilli > Caryophanales > Bacillaceae > Thalassobacillus > Thalassobacillus sp. B23F22_16. Next base: position 81,593 of record NZ_JBIEKD010000015.1, read on the forward strand.
TGACTTTTTGTGATATTTTTTATGAGCGGTTTCCAGAGCTCTTTATCCTGGTAAAATTCAAGTGCTCGACGGATAGTGAACAGCATGTCATGGGCATTATAATTCGCAAATGTGAAGCCGTTCCCTTCCCCTGTTTGTTCATTGTACGGCTGAACCGTATCAGCAAGACCACCTGTTTCTCTGACAATTGGAGCAGCCAGATAACGGAGGGCGATCAATTGTCCGATGCCGCATGGTTCAAACCGGGACGGCATCAGGAACATGTCGCTTGCCGCGTATACTTGGCGGGAGAAGGATTCACTGAATAAGATATTCGCGGACAGCTTCGTTGGATACTTTGATTGTGCCCATTGAAACATTTGTTCATAATCGTATTCTCCGGTGCCTAGCACGACCAGCTGAATATCCTCCGTATCCAGGAGTTCATCGATAATCCGGGCGATCAAATCGAATCCTTTTTGCTCAACAAGCCTGGAAACGATGCTGATCATCGGAACATCACTCCGCACCGGCAGGCCTAGTTCTCTTTGCAGCCATAATTTATTATGGCACTTTTTCGTCAGTGAACTTCGGTAAGGGAAAGCGAGCGCCTCATCCTTCATCGGATCATAATCTTTAATATTGATGCCATTAACGATGCCGATCATTCGGTCGGATTTGCTCCGTAATACTCCATCTAGGTTTTCCCCATAATAAGGCGTTTGAATCTCTTTTGCATAAGTTTCACTGACAGTCGTAATACGGTCAGCAAAATTCAATGCCCCCTTCATGAAGTTGATGTCTCCGAAAAACTCGAGTCCTTCCGGCGTCATCAGGCGCTCGTCCAGCTCCATCAAGTCATATAAAACCGACTCTGAAAATATCCCCTGGTATTTCAGGTTATGAATCGTAAAGACTGTTTTCATACTTTCAAAGATTGGATCATCCTTGTAATGTGTGTGGAGAAAGACTGGAATCAGACCGCTCTGCCAGTCATGGCAATGGATGACATCAGGTGTCCAGTCGAGCGCTTTAATCATTTCCATTACGGCACGGTTAAAAAAAACGAACCGTTCCGCTTCATCCCCATATCCATACAAATTCGAACGCTTGAAATAATATTCATTATCAATGAAATAGACGGTTACGCCATTCTGTTCGATGTATTCCACCCCGGCATACTGATTGCGCCAGCCAAGGGTAACGTTCAATTCGAGCAATGGTTTCATTTGTGCTTTCCATTCCTCACTGATCTCCTGATATTTCGGAAGGACAATACGAACATCATCCCCCTGTTCCTTCAGTGCCTGCGGAAGTGAACCCAGTACATCTGCAAGTCCGCCTGTTTTGATGAATGGGGTGCATTCGGATCCTACCATCAATATTTCCATTCTGTTCACTCCTTTTACCTGTTCATTTCATCACATGTAGAAATTGTAAAAAGATTGCCGTGATAGGCAATCTCCTACATGGACACACGTTTTGCTACGACATAAGGCTTCTCAGGGACTCCAATCAACGTCCGGCTATTAGAAATACGACAGTCCTTATCCAGGATGACATTTTCTAATACTGCATTGCTGTCGATTTCACAACGCTGCATAATGATCGAGTTTTTGATTACTGCCCCTTTGCCCACTTTCACTCCACGGAACAAAATGCTGTCTTCCACCTGTCCGTCAATGACACAACCATTGGCGACCAAGGTATTCGTAACGTTCGAATCCTGGGAATACTTTGTCGGAGGCTCATTTTTCACCTTTGTAAATATAGGTGCTTCCTCTTTGAATAAATCATCATGGTTAGCCCCATTCAGCAGGCTCGCACTATGCCGGTAATAGCTTTCTACCGAATTGATAAGCGCGTGCGCCCCCTTATATTCATAAGCATGCATATGGATTTGAGGCAGCCTCGCTTTAATGCCATCAAGGAAAAAGTGGGAACAACCGTGAGCTATGCAGTCTTCAATCATCCCATATAAATAATTCTTTTCCAGAATATACATATCCATATAGACATTGTTGCTCCGTTGGTTATTATGGATATCGGTAACCCGGCCACTTTCGTCAATCGTAAGTTTATGGGCGCGCTTATGTTCGGGGTACAGCTCCTCCACCTTTTTATAGACGACCGTCACATCAGCACCGGATGCTTTATGTTCCTCCAGCACATCACGAAAGTTTATGTTGCAAATATTCTGTGTCCCGGAGACGACGACATAGTCGGCAAACGTACGGGTGATAAAATCAATATTATTATGGAAATGCTGCAGATCCCCTTTTGATATATCCGTCGGGTCATTCCAGTCTGGAGGAAGAATGAACAATCCCCCACGTTTACGATCCAGATCCCAGGCTTTCCCTTGCTCCAAATGATCCATAAGCGAACGGTATTTCCGTCTGGCGAAAACAGCAATCGACTCGATTCGGGAATTACTCATATTGGATATGGTAAAGTCGATCATTCGGTAACGTCCGGCAAATGGGACAGCGGCACTGCACCGAAAATAAGTGAGTTCATCCAATACATCTTGTTCATGGTCTAGATTTATGATTCCTGCTATACGATCCATCGACTACCATCCTCCTATTTTATAATTTGCTCCAAATAACTTTTTGCTAACACACTGTCTTCATCTGCAACTAACGTAATATCGCTTTTAGGTGATGCGTCCCCGATGACTGCCCCATCCTCGATCACACTCCCAGCCGCGATAATGGCACGGTTGATGGTCACATTTTTTCCTATTTTAGCTTCCGGCATGATAACCGAATCCTGGATAATGGACCCTTCCTGGACATGCACCCCATAGAAGATAACAGAGTGGTCAATCGTTCCGTGAATCCGGCAGCCTTCATTAATCAGAGCATTATGAACGGTCGCTTCATGCGAGATATACTGCGGAGGCTGGTTCGGACTTTTCGAGTAAATGCGCCAGGAGTAATCATTCAAATCAAGTTCCTGTTTCTCTTTCAGTAAATCCATGTTGGCTTCCCATAAGCTTGCCACCGTCCCCACGTCTTTCCAGTAGCCATCAAATGTGTAAGCCATCATCTTTTTGTAGTCGCCGAGCATCGCGGGGATGATATCTTTTCCGAAGTCATTGGAAGAATTTTCATTATTGGCATCATCGATTAAATAGCGCTTTAAGATGTCCCACCGGAAAATATAGACACCCATGGAAGCCAAATTACTCTTCGGGTGTTCTGGTTTTTCTTCGAATTCCGTGATTACACCTGAGTCATTGGTATTCATCAGACCGAACCGGCTCGCTTCCTCCCATGGTACCTCTATGACTGAAATCGTAGCATCCGCGCCGCTCCCCTTATGATAGTCAAGCATATCGCTGTAATCCATTTTATAAATATGGTCTCCCGATAAAACAAGGACATGTTCAGGGTCATACTGGGTGAGGAATTTGATATTTCGATAGATAGCATTAGCTGTTCCCGTATACCAGCCTCCCCCTTCTTCGGACTGAACATATGGCGGCAGAACAGAAACACCGCCGTATTTGCGATCGAGATCCCAGTCACTGCCAATTCCGATATAGTTATTCAAAATCAATGGTTCATATTGGGTGAGGACTCCTACCGTATCAATCCCCGAATTGGTACAGTTACTCAATGGAAAATCAATGATTCTGTATTTCCCTCCAAAATAGACAGCAGGCTTTGCAATCTGCTTGGTGAGTGATTTCAGTCTCGTTCCCTGGCCTCCGGCTAATAGCATCGCTACACATTCTTTTTTCATGATTTAGTCCCCCTTCGGTCCATTGATTCGTTTCCAAAAAGTTACCGCAAGCGGCGGTATCGTCATTTTAATATGATGATTCTGCCCCTGCCATGGCTCTGGGACAGATGCAGCCTTTAATCCGTTTCTCTGGCCGGATCCGCCAAAATGTTCTGCGTCGCTATTGAATATCTCCTCATAATGCCCGGGCTGCGGTACTCCGACTTTATAGTCGTGATAAACTACTGGTGTAAAATTACAGACAACCAGAAGCTGGTCTTTCGGTGTCCTACTGCAACGTATAAAAGATATGATGCTCTGCTCGAAATTATGAGGGTCTATCCATGAGAAGCCATCTTCATTATGATCCAGTTCCCATAAGGCAGGCATGTCCTTATAAAATTGATGCAGCTGTTTGACATAGTCGAGTACCGATGCATGGGAATCATAGTCCAACAGCTCCCAGTCAAGGTCCCCCAAGTCCTTCCACTCATCGAATTGACCAAATTCCGATCCCATGAATAACAACTTTTTACCCGGATGGGCGTACATAAAAGCCAAAAACGCCCGTAAGTTGGCAAACTTCTGCCAGTAATCCCCCGGCATCTTATTCAACAATGATTTCTTGCCATGAACAACTTCATCATGAGAAATCGGGAGGACGAAATTCTCGGAAAAAGCATAGAACAACGAAAACGTAATGAGATTATGATTATATTTACGGTGCACCGGATCCATTTCCATATAACGGAGCATATCGTTCATCCAGCCCATGTTCCATTTATAATTGAAACCAAGCCCGCCAATGTAAGTCGGAGCGCTGACAAGCGGATAAGACGTGGATTCTTCCGCCATCATCAATACATTCGGTACTTCTTCAAAAATAGCCTCATTCATTTTTTTAATGAATGCGATGGCTTCAAGATTTTCCCTGCCTCCATGCTCATTCGTTTCCCATTCGTCCTCTTCCTTGCCAAAATCAAGATAAAGCATGCTGGCTACGGCATCCACTCGTAAGCCGTCCAGGTGAAACTCCTTCAGCCAGTAAATCGCATTGGAAATGAGAAAGCTCTGTACTTCATTGCGGCCAAAGTCAAACGTCAGCGTCCCCCATTGTGGCTTCTCCGCTTTCAAAAGATTCTCATATTCATAGAGTGCCTCTCCATCAAATCGGCGAAGACCATGGGCATCTTTACAAAAATGGCCTGGCACCCAATCCAGAATGACACCAATGCCATGCTGATGACACTGATCAACAAAATAACGGAAGTCATCCGGTGTGCCGTATCGGGAGGTCACAGCATAATACCCCGTAGTCTGATAACCCCAGGAGCGGTCAAACGGATGCTCAGTGATCGGAAGCAGTTCGATATGGGTGTATCCCAGCTCTTTGACATAGGGTATAACTTCCTCTGCATAATCGCGGTAATTATAATAGACTTCAGGCTCAATGTTTTTCCACGATCCCAAATGGAGCTCATAGATGGAAATGGGAGATTCATAGAAATTCATCTCTTCGCGGCGCTTCATCCATAGATCGTCATTCCATTGATAATTGTCAAGCGGATAGATGACCGAAGCTGTATTCGGCCGCAATTCACTGGAGAATCCATAAGGATCTGCTTTCAGCTGCAGATGTCCGTGGGGAGTGAGGATTTCATATTTATAAATTTCCCCTTGTTCAAGGTGAGGGATGAACGTATGCCAGATCCCGTTCTCATTCAATTTCTTCATCGGGTGTTCCCTGCCATCCCATTCATTAAAGTCGCCGACAACACTGACCTGCTGTGCATTCGGCGCCCAGACCATGAATCGGATGCCTGGAGTACCATTTTGTGTATCTTGGTGTGCCCCGAGAAGTTCGTAGCTGTATCGGAGGTTTCCTTGGTGGAATAAATAAACGTCATGTTCTAAAGCGGTAAAATCTAACAATCTACCACTCCCCTTCTAGTTGATTTAAAGCCCGTTCAAGTGAACTTGTATTACTAGCATAAAATGTTCTTATCTTGATTACAATTGTTTTTATGCTAATTTTCTGAAATGTTTTGTCGCATTTTGTCTTGATAACGGTTACATATATAATAGCTTTAAATGCACACTTTTAAACCTCTGGTGGAGGGATAATTTGGAAGGGATTTATATAGATTAAAAAAGATGACTTCGATATAGTAACGAAATCATCTATATAAATAAGTCAATTGAATTCAGTTACTGACTCATTCTTATCTTTTATACCTTTATTAAAGGTTCATTGTATATTTTGATCGACTCTGTCGGACAATCTTCTGATGCATCTTCTACATCTTCTATTAAGTCATCAGGTATTTTTTTGCAGCCATTATTGTCATCCAGCTTCACATACGCAATACCCTCTTCATCATAATCATAGATTTCAGGGGAAATTGCCCCGCATGACCCACAACCGATACAAGTTTCCTGGTCGACTATTGTAAATTTCGCCATTACTTCACTACTCCTTTATCATTATATATTTTGGCAATTTAAGCTTTTACCAAAGCACTTTTCTTCTCTTTATCACCCATGACACTGGTACTGTGGAGAGGCTGCATACGAGCATTGGGATCTATATATGTTTTTGCATTACTTACGGCCACAGGAGCTTCACCAAACCCAGTTGCAATTAGCTTTATTTTCCCTTCGTAAGTTGCTATATCTCCAACTGCATATATCCCTTGTTCACTTGTTTCCATTTTTGAATTGACGACAATAGAGTTCTTTTCAATTGTGAGATTCCAGTCTTTGATTGGGCCAAGCGATGAGACATACCCGTAATTTACGAGCAAGGCATCAACATCTATTTCATCCAACCCTTGATCTTTAACATTTTCTATAATCAGTTTATTAATCTTATTTTCATTACCGGTAACATCTTTTACAACATAAGGTGTCCTTACCTTGGCTTTGGAATTCATCAGATGATCCACACTATGTTCATGAGCCCGGAACTTATCCCTTCTATGAATCAAGGTAACTTCTTTGGCTATAGGTTCAAGCATATTAGCCCAGTCGACAGCTGAATCGCCTCCGCCACATACAACAACTCTCTGTCCAGAAAATCGATTGAGATCTTTAACAAAGTAAAAAAGGTTTTTATTTTCATATTGACGTGCATTTTGAAGTTTTAATAATCTCGGTTGGAATGCTCCAGCTCCTGCAGTTACTATAATAGTTTTTGTGTAATGCTTTTCACCTGTATTGGTAGTTAATAAAAATGAATTATCTTCGAGACGCTCTACACTTTGAACAGATTCTCCTAAGGAGATAGTTGGCTCAAACTGCATTGCCTGCTCTGTTAAGTTATCTACTAATTCCTGGGCTCGAATCTTAGGGAACCCAGCGACATCATAAATGTATTTCTCAGGATATAAGGCTGAAAGCTGACCACCTAATTGAGGCATGCTTTCAATTATCTTTACCTTCATCTGCCTTAATCCACCATAAAAAGCGGTAAATAATCCACTTGGACCTCCTCCTATGATAGTTATATCAAAGCATTCATCTTGCTTCATGTTAGCAACCTCTTTTCTGTAATGTAATTCTACCGTGTCGCTTTATTCACTTAATTGAAAGAAGGAGATCAGTTTCAACTGCCGCATTTCCAGGCAATGAACTGACTCCTACCGCACACCTTGCATGCTTTCCATTTTCACCAAACAAGTGGACTAACAGGTCAGACGACCCATTCACAACATCTGGTATATTTGAGTAACCGTCTATGCAATTAACATATCCAGTCAATTTGATAATACGGTCCACCCGATTAAATCCCCCGAACATGTCCTTTATGATAGCTAAATGATTTAAGGTAGATATTTTGGATGCTTCATATCCTTCTTTAATGGAAAAATCTTTTCCTAATTTTCCTTTATAGGGCAAATCACCGTTCCACTTACAAGTGATTCCACTGATATATAATAAATTGTTTACTTCAACTGCTTTCACATAGTGTCCGGTTGGGTTGGATAAATTAGGTAAATGCAGCCCATAAGCATGCAGCCTATCTTCGATTTCCAATTTTTCAAATGGCACCGTCTCGCTTCCCTTCTTGAACTTCCCTTAGATTAATCAAAACTAACTCTATTAAACACTTTGTTTACTAGAATACTGATTTGCCATTTTAAATTTACATGGCATATGGGCATAGTACACGTTCAGGGTTGCTTTATGATTACAAAAAGAACACGTGACACCTTCTGGAGCTTTACGGATATGAGGCACGTCCAATAATCGAATAGCTTTTTTTACATGCTTGGTGCAAGTCCACATATTTTCCACCCCTTTTGTTAATGAGTTTTATGAAAACCCTTTCATTTTGTGCCGGCTTTCACCCTGACTCTATCTTCAATCTCTCGCAGCTACTTTTTCCTTTTTAATTTTATCCGGCTTTCTCTTTTTCACTGTTTTTGTCACTTCTTCATCCCATGAAACGGTAACATCCCCTTCAGTCACAAACGATTGACAGCCTAGTCGATAACCTTTGTCGAGCCAGTCATCACCTAGTTTTCTTCTTTCTTGTATTTTAACTTTATCTAAAAATTCAGCACCTTCTTCTATTTTGCATACACAAGTCCCACAGATCCCTCCACCACATTTATTGGGAAGTTCCCCATCATATCTTAACGACATTCTAAGAATATTAGAATTTTCCGGTACCTCAATAACTTTTCCACTGGTAGCATAATTGATTTTTGGCATCTATAAATCCTCCCTATTGATGTTATTGGTATACAATATACCATATTAAAAATATTCTGACAACATTAAAAATTAAAATAGCACTATATTTGGCGCCAATATTGAATTCCGAGTATTGTTTCTATATAATTGTTGGTATACCATATTGGGATTTTATTATCGGGAAGGTGAAAATAACATATGCTAAAAGTAGGTTTGATTGGGTATGGATCCATTGGCAAGGACGTAACGAAGTATATAAAAGATGGAAAAGTAGAAGGTGTAACTGTTTCTTTAATCCTGTTAAGGAATAAAGAAACCTATAATAACCTTCCTGCTAACGATATTCTTCATACAGATAATGAAGAGGAATTTTTTAATTCTGACCTAGATATAATCGTAGAATGTGCTGGACATCAGGCAGTATATCAATACGCTGTTCGATCGCTTTCCTCAGGAAGCCATTTCATTACGGTTTCTGTCGGAGCATTCGCTGATGAAGAGCTGCTAAATAGCGTACGAGAGGCAGCCCTGAAGCATAATCGTAAGCTTATCCTTCCTTCTGCCGCAATAGGAGGACTCGATAGAATTGCTGCATCAACTTTTCAACAGATCGAGGAAGTTAAATTAATAACAAGGAAGCCGCCTGAAGCATGGCGTGGCACAATTGCTGAAGATAAAGTCGACTTAGACAACATTGTAGAAGAGCATATCATTTACGAAGGGACTGCAAGGGAAGCGGCTAAACTATTCCCACAAAGCACCAATGTCTCTGCTGCCATAAGCCTGGCGGGAATAGGATTTGAAAAAACCAAGGTACAGGTTTTAGTGGATCCTAAAGTAACTAGTAATACACACAAAATTGTGGCCAAAGGATTTTTTGGGGAAGTTGAACTCACCATACAGAACACCCCTTCAGCGAATAATCCGAAATCTGGTTATATCGTTGCTATGAGCATCTGTAAAGCGTTAAGTGACTTCACTTCTCCCGTTGTCATTGGTGTATGAATATGTGGCATTAGAAAAGCTTGGCTTATCACCAAGTCCTTATGGCGAAAACCTAAGTTTTTCTTATACTTTTACCTTTTAAGAAAGTTAAACTTTCTTAAAGTATAAAAATGCAGGGTCTCCTGGACCCTGCATTTTAATCGACAATCGTCTTCTTTTTTTCTTTTTGCTTTTCGACAAAATTGATATATGCTTTTTTGGAGTTTTCAATATGGATTTTGGTTAAATACTCTGCCATTTCAGCTTCTTTATTTCTTAATGCTTTCATCATTTGTATATGCTCTCTCAAGGATTCCTTTCTCCGGCCAGGTGTTTCATACCCCATGTTTGCTGACATTTGAATGTAATCCGTCAAGCCAGTTAATATATCATATAGCTTTGGACTTTTAGATGCTTTATATAAAAGCATATTCATCTCGATATGTTCATTATCAAAACTTTCTTCGTCTTGACCTTCCAGTTTTTCCAACTGAGCGATTTTAGCATCCATTTCTTTTTGTGTGGATTCATCCATTCGTTGTGCAGCAAGCCTGGCTGCAAGCACTTCAAGCGAAGATAAAATTGTAAATACTTCGATCACTTCTTCTTCTGAGATATTGGTAACGATTACCCCTTTCCGAGGCACTGTTTTTACGAACCCCTGCGACTCCAACCGGAATAACGCTTCACGAATCGGTGTCCGGCTTATATTGAGCTTAGTGGCAAGCTCCCTTTCAATCAATCGATCTCCTGGTTTATATTCCCCTTCCAAGATTAAATCTTTTAAGTAACGATAAGCACGTTCACGTATGGATAATAGTTCGTCCTCTGCCCATTTCATACCATTTTCACCTACTTTCACCCTTTACTACCTAAGCAGTGTATTCCTAGAGTTAATTTTTTCTACCTATTAATTCTATTTTATCAGATTAGTCATGTATTTATTAGGATTTTGTATACAAAATGTAATTATAAAGACGGTCAAGAATTTCTTGACCGCCTTTATCACAATCTTTGTTATTTTATGAAAGAAACATTCCTCCATAAAACAAGGAACCAATTATGACAAGAGCTGGATGTACTTTAAGTTTGTTCATAGACAGTAATCCTGCTGCTGTCAATATCGTAAGGTGCATCAATCCACTGTCTTCTAAAGCAGTCAGAAAAAAGTTATATGCCAATACACCAAGTAGAATGGCAATGACTGGCTGAACAGTTTTTGTCATTAACTTGACCTGGGGAGATTCTTTGAAAACATTGACAAACTTAAACAAGAGTATTACCGCAATTGCCGAGGGTAGTATTGTCGCAGCTAAAGCTAAGAAGGAACCCAGGCCTCCTCCCACTTGATATCCAATGAACCCTGCCATTTTGGTCGCGATCGGGCCTGGTAACACGTTAGCAATAGCGAATAGATCACCAAATTCGTTAAGGGTCATCCATTCGTACCTATCAACGACCTCATTCTGGATAAGCGGAATAGTGGACGGGCCACCGCCATACCCCAACAAATTCGAAATAAAGAATGCCCAAAAAATATCCCAGTATATCATATACTTTTTTCCTTTCTCTGAGGAGTGACATCCTGCCGTACTCTGTCCCGTTTAAAAGTAGCAAACACAAACCCGCCCACTAAACAAACTCCAATCATGATCCCTGGATGTATATGCAAAACTTCCAAAACTACTATTGAACATCCTCCCAGCACCAACACTGGAGAAACACCAAGACCTTTACGTGCTTTATCCGCAAACTTATACGCCATCCCCATTAACATGATTCCAATAATGGGTGTTACCCCTTGCACCATACCACTGACTATCGGGGAAGACCTATAACTATAGAGAAATCCTAACATGGCTAGCATACCGATTAAGGAAGGTAAAATATGGGCTAGGATAGCTACCACTGCTCCCATTTTCCCTTTCACCTGATAACCGATGTAAGCGGCCATTTTCGTAGCTATCGGACCCGGAAGCGTATTAGCTAGCGCTAAAGTTTGGACAAACTCACCTTCTGTCATCCATTTATATTTCTTGACAGCTTCATATTCAATCAAGGGTATGGTGGAAGGACCCCCACCATACCCTGTAACGCCTGTCCTTGCGAAGCCGATCGTAAGGTCCATAAATTGTTTCATGGTAATCTCCTTCTTTCTTAATTAACGTTATCAAGAGGACCTTTTGAAACGACCGTTATTTCTTTATGTCAGCTTCTGTAACCACTTCATGATTTTTAGAGATGAGATGTTCTTGAAGGGCATTCAAGGCGGCCGTACCTACGGATGTATCCTGCTCACCGTTTCCTCCGCTGACTCCAATCCCTCCAATTACTTCACCATCTACAACAATGGGAAATCCTCCTACGAAAACGGCAAATTTTCCAGGAAGCATGTGCTGAATGCCAAATGCTTCATTACCTGGAAGAACTGGTCCATTTGGCTCTTTGTTAAATAAATGTGTAGATCGCTTATGTCCAGCCGCTGTATAAGCCTTTGCGATTGAAATCTCAGCTCCTGTGATTCGAGCTCCATTCATTCGTTCAAGAGCTATCAGGTTTCCACCGTCATCTACGACAGCAATTGTTTCTAATACATTAATTTCTTCAGACTTCTTTTTTGCCGCTTCAATAATTAATTTTGCCTCTTCTAACTCCAATTTCATTACCTTTTTCATTGACTAGTCATCTCCTTATCCCTAAATAATCAAGATCCTACGTACACTGTTTTAATTTGTGTGAAAAACTCAAGACCGGCTCTTCCTGATTCACGGAATGTTGAAGTACTGGATTTTTTAACCCCACCAAATGGAGCGTTGATTAAATTTCCAGTAGTCGTCCGATTAACTTTCACCGTTCCTGCTTGAATTTCTTTTGTAAATAGTTGGGCGGTCTTCAAATTATTAGTAACAATCGACGCAGAAAGACCGTAGTCTACTCCATTAGCCACCGAAATTGCTTCTTCATATGATTCTACCTCCATAACAGCAATGACAGGACCGAAAATTTCCTCCTGGGCAATTCTCATGTTCGGTGTAACATTGGAAAAGATGGTAGGCTCCATATAATAACCAGAATGATGTTCGCCTTCAGTCAGCTGTTCCCCGCCATAAACTAAGTAAGCTCCTTCTTCTTTTCCAATTGCAATGTAATTTAATACGTTTTGAAGCTGTTTCTCACTGGCAAGGGGACAGAGTGTCACACCTTCTTTAAATCCGTCACCAACTTTTAAAGAACTAGTTTTTTCCACTAATGCTTGAAGGAATTTCTCTTTAACTTCCTTCATTACGATTGCTCTGCTTGTTCCTGTACAAGCTTGCCCAGTCAAAGAAAAGCCGCCATTAATAGTTAATTGAGCAGCTTGATTTATATCTGCATCATCCATTACGATAATTGGATTTTTCCCTCCCAGTTCCATCTGAGTACGAGTATCCAATGATACATTTTTGTGAATCCGCTCTCCAGCTCCAGTGGAACCAGTAAACGTTACCGCTTTAACAGCTGGATGATCCACCAGACTATCTCCAATATCCCGGGAATTGCCCGTTATAAAATTAAGCACTCCACTTGGAAGACCTGCATGATAAAGGGCTTCCACTAGTCGATATGCAATTAATGGTGTCTCCGAAGATGGTTTAAAAACAACCGTATTACCTGTAATTAATGCAGGGGCGATTTTTCTTGCTGGAATAGAGATCGGGAAATTCCAAGGCGTTATTACCGTCACAACACCGAGTGGTTCTAGCTCTGATGTCACCTTCATATCAGGGTCGTCCTGCGGGAATGTTTCCCCTGTATGACTTTGCCCTTCCACTGCATAATAGCGAAGCGTTTGAGCAGATCTCATTACTTCTTTTTTTGATGCTCCAATCGCTTTCCCTTCTTCACGTGTTAGTTCTTCAGCAAATTGTTCAACGTTACTTTCAAGATAATCGGCTGCTTTATTTAATATTGCCGCTCTTTTCGATGGAGGCGTGTTCGCCCAGCTCTGGAAAGCCTGATTCGCAGCTTCTATAGCTCTTTTTACATCTTCCACTTGAGAGGCCTGGAAAACTGCCACTACTTCTTCCTTATTAGCAGGATTAATACTGTTTAAAGTTTCCTCATTTCCAGAAGATACCCAATCACCATCGATTAAATTTTTAATAATTTCAGCTTTAGCTGTTAACATTTGCATCCACCTTTCCCCATTTGTAGTCTATGAAGACAAAGTGGCAGTTTCCTAGGAAACTGCCACTTTATTCATTTATTGATAGTTCCCTGTTAATTCTTTTGAATTAGGCTTTTACTAGAGATCCTAAGTCTTGCTCCAGGTATTCTCTCCACAGGCCATCCATGTACATGCGGCGCATTTCAGCTCCAGTGCGGACAACCTCTAAACATTGTTGTTGCAGTTCAGGAGTATTGGCATGTTCTAGTACAATCTTGTAACCCCTCTCCCCGTGAATTTCATCAGATACAATGTGAAGGTCAAAGAATTCAATTTCTTCATCATTGAACCCATATTTTTCACGAAGAACTGGCGTTTGTTTCCGGTAAATATCTGGAACTTGAGATTCTAACCCTACAACCAGTGCTGCTGTTGCTACTACAAAGTTTTCACGAGCTGCTACAGAATAACACCAGCTTTGCAGCCCTAGTGTGGTAGCTGCCATATTTTTAGGGTTTCTAACTCGTTCACCTGTTGTTCCACAAGCTTCAGCAAAGCGGATTAAGAGGTCTGTATGACGGTCGGCAGCAATCTCTTCCTCATACATGTTTTGTAGAGTAAAGTCCTTTGCATCTTCAAATTCTGGGCCTTCAGGAGTATTGTGATAAATGTAAGCAAGATAGTTAGCAAATGGTCCAACATAGTGGTAGTGGTTCTCAGCCCATCTAGCAAAATGTTTTCTTTCAAGTTTCCCTTCCGCCCATGCTACTGTAAAAGGTGCCTTTTGACTGTGATTCCCTTTGATCGCCTCTTCCAGTTCTTTACGAAACTCGTCTTTAGATAATAGTTTTGCCATTAGTAAACTCCTCCTTGAACTTATTCATGCAGGTTTAACTGCATCCTTGTATTTTGTACATTGTATTTTGTATACCAAAAACTTTAGGAAAATAAACTATATCTCGTGTAAGCCTTTTCAATTAACTTTATTTAAAGACATAGTTTACTAAATATAATATTAGTTTTGGTATACCATGGGTTTAATAGTAACTCACATAAATTTGTTTGTAAACATTATTATCTGAATTTTTTAAACTTTTTTATCTGACCTACTTTATTAATTACATGAAATACACCGCAAATGCTGTTGAAATAAATAGGCCGGAAACAACAGGAATGAAATTCTTTCTAGCGAGATCGAGAACAGAAACCCCACAAAACCCTGCTATAGCTACTAAAGAAGACCAGGCGATCAATGTGCCGCCACCAGTCCAAATCGACCCCATTTGGCCGATAGCTGCAAGTGTGCTGGGGTCCACACCGGTGCTATTGGCCATCGCACCTGACAAGGAACCTACTAAAGGGAGCCCTGAGAAACCAGAGCCATCAAGGCCGGTAATGATACCAACAATCAATATCCCAAAAGCTGTCAGCAATGTACTTTCAGGAATAAATGTCTGGGAGGCTTGTACAAGGTCAAATAAGAAAGCTGGGGTTTTCGAATCTTCCCCTAAGGATAGAATCGGACCTGTGAAATCAGAGCTTCCTAAGAAAAAGAAACCAGCTATTGGTATGACCGGTCCCATTGCCCGGAAAGCAAATACAAACCCCTCACTGAAATGGTCACCGATTTTATCAAGCGCATTGACTCTGCGAAATGCTACAGAAGCTAATATAAGTAATAATGCTGCAACACCACCGATGAAGGCTGCGCCATCTCCGCCTTCAAATCCACCGCTCCCCTTATTACCAAGTTTGGTAGAAAACATGAACAACATTACTGATAACAAAGCAAGAGGTACAAGAACGGCAAAAATTTTCCCCCATTTTTCACGCCTTCCTTCAAAAGTAGCATTCTCAGTTGTAGCTGCTATTTCTGATTCAGGAGAATTTGAACTAGTCATTAATTGATACTTTTGAAGGGATAGATTCGATTCTTCGCTGTTTGGCTTAAGAATCGATTTCCGAATAGTAAGATAGGCTACTACCACTGCAATTCCACCTGTAATAAGTGAAATAATTAATGCTTTGTCAGCAACTAGGGTTGTGTTAATACCAGCTGCTGTTGCACTCATCATGGGAGCGACCTGTATGATATAGTCCGAAGACAACGCCATTCCTTGCCCTGCAATTGCGACTATGACAGCTGCACCCATAGCTGGAAGCCCTGCTCGAATTGCTGCCGGAACTAACAAAGCACAGATCAATGGTACTGCTGGTGTTGGCCAGAAAAATAAAGATATGGTGTAGGTAACCCCCATGAGCACCAAGAAAGCAATATGGCCGTTAACCATCACTTTCTGTATTGGAGCTATCATTTTTTCATCTGCCCCGATATCCCTTAAAGAGTTTAACAGAGCAACCATAAGGGTAATAATTAAGAAAATGCTGAACAATTCACGCGCAGCCACAAGATTAGCATTGAAAACTGCTTGAAAACCACCGACAAATGATCCTGTGTAAATCCATGCAACTAAAAAAGTACCTACAATCGTTGGTAATATAACACCTCTACGAAACAGCATAGTTACGATAACTAAGAAAGTGACACCAGCATATACCCAATGAGCTGCAGATAATTCCATCGCATTCACCCTTTCGTTTAATTGGCTGGCCAATCGTACAAAACAGACTTTTTATTTATCTTTTTAATTTAATATACAGAACCTACCTTACAGTCTAGAATTTCTTCTAAGGAAGATTTTATATTCTCTATCGCTTCCCATACAATTTTTTCTCCTATTTCCTTTGAAGCTTTTGTTGCATCTCCAATATTGCCATTATTCGTCATTTCTTCATATCGATAAAATCCCTGAATTGCTCTACCTGGTCTCAATTGTTTATATCGCCCCCTTTCATTGAGATCCCCTTTAGTCAATTTCTCAGGACGAATCAATGATGGAGCCAGATATAAGGCTTCGGAAACTTCCCTTTCACAACTATGTCCAAAAATAGAAGAAGTAATATTCTCAGATACTGCTTTTTTTGCAGATCCAGTAGTCTTGGCATAATACACTTCAACGTCTTCTTCTGTTGATAAAACAGTACTGGCTACATTTAATGTTGATTGATTTCCACCATGCCCATTTAAAAACAAAAATCTAGTAATACCATGGTGTTTAAGTGATGTGACAATATCTTTCAAAATAGCAATTAGGGTATCTGGCTTTAAAGCAATAGTGCCTGGAAAGTTAAGATGGTGCTGCGAAATCCCCATATTAACTGTTGGAGTAACGATAATATGGGGATACATTTCTTCTGCTAAGAGATTTGCCATCTTAGTGGCAAGGATAGCATCACAACTTTCTACCATATGAGGGCCATGTTGTTCGTGAGCTCCTATGGGAATAACAGCTAACTTTACAGTTCCCAAAGCATCTCTTACTTCTTCCCAAGTCATGTCATTCAACAGATATGCGGTCATATCAAATCACCTCCCACACTCTGGTATATTGTATACCTTGTTAAATTGAAAAAATTTACTTACGATTTCCACTTTCCGTCAATACTTTTTTCTTCCGTTTGATATTAATATTTTCCTGGGAGATTTCTAAAGTATCTTTAACGGTTAGCTGACATGTGAGTCGATAACCTTCTTCCAACTTTCCTCCAAGCATCTTTTCTTCTTTCCAGTTTGGTGGAGCCAGTTGTTCTCCGCCTTCAATCACCCGGCATGTACACCTGGTACACTTACCCATTCCACAGCCATATTTAAGCTTTGGAAACTGTTTAATTCCAGCAAGTACAACTAAATTAGCATTGTCTTTCACTTCTTGCTGAATAATCTCTCCATCGACATGCAATGTTACTTTCGGCATAAAACCACCTCCTTTGCAGTGATTTATGTCACAATTTTAAGAATATTTTTATTATAGCTACAAACTCCCTTTTATGTAAACCCTTACATTTCGAAAAAAATTTTTTATAAGCTTCTGGTATACCGTTATCAAGCTTTTGAAGAGATTTTTAAAATAATAAATAAAAAATTCTGAAAATAATTCCTTGATTAAACTTTTTTCTTGATATAAACTAATAACCAAACGTTTTTGGTATACAAAATACTACATTCTTAACATTTGGGAGGGGAACCACGCTAGAAGGATAATGAACAGTAAGGATTCTATTAAATTAAGGAGTGGATATGGATGGGAAAATATATTGTATTAACGAATAAGGATACTTTTCAAACCGTATTGGATAATGAGGGACTTGAAACTGTAGAATCATATCAATTTTTCTTTTTTGACAAGCTAAAGGCAACTTACACCATTGTCAAAGTGTTGGACGAAAACACTAAGATCCAATTATATGAAAAATATGAAGAGAAAGAATATGTCAATTATATTAGAGTGAAGTTTTTCGAAGCATTTGAAACTATTGAGGACGCTAGAGAGGAACTATATGAAATTGTAAAAGCTTCTGGAAATAGTGAGGATTCAAAGTTCTCCAAGCTCATCAAATCAGATAAAGCGACAGTTTAACTCTATTCACAAGCTATTACCTTCCCACCTCAAAATTATTATTGCATAGCCTTGCCAATTCTGGTAAGGTTTTTTCTTTTTGTAAGAAAGAATTCTCAGGATTTCTGACGCGGTCAAACCTCACATATATTATTGCTTTACCAATTAAAACAAGCGGCACAACATATGCCGCTAAAAAAAGAATTGTAAAAGGATTAAATAAAGCATGCTAACAGCTAAAAATGAAAAAGTATAGGAAATATTCCAATTCGAAACTTTATAGGATGTAGTTTTAACTATACTGGACATTAGGCCAATGGTAGCATTATACGGCCCCATTAAAAATGCAGCTACAGCCCCTGCAAGCATGGAAACTGTTAAGATATAAGGAGATATTCCTAGTCTTCCAGGGTCCAAAGCTTCTGCTAATAAAGCAAGTCCTACCGCAGGGTGCAACCCTGTAAATGCGAGGGCAAGAGGAATGAAAGGAAGTAAGATAAGGAAAACTTCAATGCCTATCATATCTTTAACAGAGCTGACCCACGAATTTAATAATAGATCGGTACCGGAAAATTGTATAGCTGAAATAAAGAAGCCCGCTGACAGAAAAATAAAAAACTGCGCCTTCATTTTTAACAAATGCGTTTGGAAATGCTCATTTAAGCTTGATGCAAAAGCTTTTCCTTTTCTTATTAACAAAGACCATCCTAAAGCGAATGGAATAACAATTAATGCTACAAGAATAATAAAGGAAAAATGAAGTTGTGTTTCAAGAAGGGATACAAGTAGATTAAAAATTATAATAGCAATTAGTATATGATATATTTTACTGCTCCTACGCTCTTGCCTATCCCCTTCTTTAGTAGCAGCTATTTCAATGCTTACCTCACATTTTGTATGAGGTGACCGATGTGCTGCAGCCCGTTTGCCTAAGTACCAATCAAGGAACAACCCGGCAATACTTAAAGGTAATACATAAGGCAGCATTGATGCCCAACTGACCCCGGTCATTTCTATAACAATCCCCACAATGGGAGTCACTGGAGCCCACATTAACGGCATAGCAAATCCATGGGTAATAGCTCTGCTCATAAACCTTTCTTTATCATGCAGTTCACTATGGGAAAATATATTTGCTGCTGGTCTTATCGAGTAATAGGTCATTGGTAGCGTGGCTAAATTCATGAAAATACTGAAAAAATAAGAAACACCAGAGGTCATAGAATATAATTGACTAGAGGTTTTTACTTTTCTTTTAATGAAACTCTGAATCCCTGTGGAATATTCTCCAAGCTTAATTGGTATTGCAAGAATAGGTACCATTGCAAATAAGGTAAGCAGGTTCATCATTGGCCCGAAAGAAGATAGAATTTCATTCCAAACAGCCCCACTCTGCAATAGCATTAATAGTCCCACTATTAAAAAGGTTCCCCCAATGCTTTTAACAAAATGAGGTACGTGGAAAAAGGTCATTGCAATAATCAAAAAGCAGATAGAAGACAACATAAAACTGATATCAACTTGTGGAAATGTAACCGTGATTACATATAGGATAATAGAAAAACCGATCAAATATTTTATCATAGCCTCACCATTTGCTTTAGGTTATTTTTAATTATCTCTTATTCTATACTATTAAAAGCAGAAAATCTATCAAATGGTATACATTATACTAGAATTACTCGTTAAGTTTTGATTATAAAGACAAATTGAATGTTATAAATGGCAACTATCCCCACAACTATAAATCCTTATTTAACCCTATAATAACGGAGGAGATAGTTAATTATACTTCTTTCAAGGTGCTCGTTTTGGTATACCAAAATGATAATTTTATGAACATTTTGTGATTTTTAAGCTTATTATTCGGTATTTGGTATACATTTTTTATTGACTTCTCTTTTTCTCCAAGCTATAATATGGGTGTAAACATCATTAAAACTACCTACCTACAGGAGGAATCCCATTATGTTTGAATTTTTCTTTGGTTCAAAACATGCTATGTCAAAAGCCGATCGCAAACTTGCCAGACTTAAAAGTATGTTAAAGTTTTAATTCCATTCAATACCCTTAATCAAAACAGACTTTTCACTTTATCCGCTGCTTACTTAATTAAGTGGCGGATTTTTTTGCCTTATCTATCATTAAACGTCTGCCCCCCATAAGTCTCTTTTCTTCTAATGAATTTACTTTTCCAAAAAATCAAAAATTTTATTGCGATAGCAATTAAAAACCTGATTCCCTAGTTCAATCAGTTCTTTTGTATATTTGACATCATCAAAAGGGACCTCTCCACCAAGTTTTTCATTAATGCGAAGGTAATTACCCTTCAAAAGAAGCTGGCTGTGATAAGAGACAGATTCAGACGACAAATTCAATGCCATATCCAACAACTTAGGCGTAACTTTCATATCAGGCAAGCGGAATGGCATCCACTTTTTTATCCCCCAAAATTTATCGTGATCGATGGTAAAGTCGATATTCTGATCTCCAGTACCTAGCGAGAGAATATGGATATCCTGCAAGTTAACATCAAAATAGTGCACTGCCTCGGTGATACAGACAAGAGAAGGGTTGTTCGCCCATAAACCACCATCTATGGACATATAATCATTCCTGACATTGTTCGGTGGAAAATAGATAGGTGCCGAGCATGACGACAATACCGCGTCCCATAATGGAATAGAAAGGTCATCATTTTTTGGATCAACAGCGTGGGAACGATGAATATAAGGTTTACCATGAGTAACATCCACTGCTGGAATCAATAACGGTATTTCTATGTCCCCGAGTGTCCGATTCCCAAACGCCTTTTTAAGAAGCTTCCTCAAGTAATGATCACTATAAACACTTTTAAATAAACCGATTTTAGCCTGCCTGATGAAAATTTTCTTCCCGTAATCTTGATAGTATTGCAGAAGATAATCCATATCCTTCTTCAGGGAAGCTGAAGCAGCAATAATAGAACCGGTACTGGTCCCAGCTATCAAATCAAACTTTTCAGCAACTGAACACCCCAACTCTTTTTCCATGGCTCTCAAAACCGCAATCGGCATAACACCCCGGATGCCACCACCATCAATACATAATATTTTCATTTGTTCACCAACGCTCATTAGGCTGATATTCCCGTTTCAACAATCTGCACTTCCACATTAACCTCTACTGGAACATTAGGATACTGCTGTTCCCACGCCTCTTTATCAAAATGGCCTTTTCGATTTTTTAATACTTTTCCAAGTCCTAAAGGATCCACTTCCTTCTCTTGGAATTGCTTAATCATTCTTTTTCCTTTTTCCTCATGATAGTGCTCGAATGCTTTTTCCAGTTGGTCTGTTAGTTTATAGGTGTCTTTGGCGGTCAAATCTGATATTTCACTGACCATCCCTTTCATTTTGATATTTACTGAGAATTTAGGGTTGTTTCTATCTCCATAAAGTCTATATTTTACTTTAGAGCCGATATTGTCCATTACTACCGTCTTCCCACCGATCTCTATTCCTTGTGTGCCATCATTAAAATTCTCTATCAGCAGTTTGTAAGTGAAAACATCTGAATAAGGCACTTCATGAACCAGAGCATCCTCCTTAAACACCCCTATACCGTCCATTTTCATTTCGTTCTCTTCCAACTTCAATAATGGAAGAAAACCATCTATTCCATCCCCGTAATAAGCGTATAAGAATTTATGCAAGTTGGTCTTAGGAAAATTATTTCTTTCATTTTGTTCCACTATCCCGGTAAGGAAGCGGGCCGTCGTTTCATTTTCACTGTATTTAGTTTCGATCATCTCTTTTGCGCTACCTTTTACAATTCCAAGATAGACATCCCTTCCAATGTGTGGATCACGGGCTAGTACATCAATAATTTCAGATATTCCTTCAGTGACAAGCCTTTCATCGTATAATGCAAGACTTAACTTACCCAGTCTTATCGGTCTGGGTGACTTACTCTCGAGACCAGAAGAAATTTCTTTCATTGACTTAGCTGTGAAAGACAGGAATTGTTCAGAAGGAATTTCTTCTTTACTCCTACCGAAATGTCGTACAGATATGGTGCCTTGAACAAGGTCATTATCAACGTAATCATAGCCTACTATATTAACCAACGCGACATTTTCTACACTTTCATGGGGTAGACAGCCTGTCAGAAAAATGGAGAATGCAATTATTATTAGAAATATTTTTTTAGCTTTCATTAGCAATTCTCACCTTTTTCATTATCCAAGTTAGAACAAACAACACAGGGATATACATCAAAAAGTAAAACCCAATCTGGTTTGTGAAGGTATTAAGCCCGTCAATCAAATTGCGATCATCGATTCTGATGGTTGCTATGAAGACGATAACCATATACAAAATAAGGATGTACTTTTGTTTAATGTTGAACATACGTTTAGGAATTCTGCTGGCTGCCCAAAGCCCCAGGCATATATTCGGTAAGACTACGTAAGCCCATAAAGCTATCCCCATATATTCGAATCGTTGCATGAAAGGGAAATCTACAATTTTCCATAATGAAATGGTACCCCATGTTACAAACTGCAATTGCTCTTCGCTATAATAAATGAAAGCCACCAAAGCACTGGCTAAATAAATCATGGTTGTGTAAAAAGAAGCAAAATGTGCCCACTTTTTAGAAGAAGAAGCATTCTTTATAAATGGATAAAAAACCAATAACAATTCAAACCCTAAAAAACTGAGTGTACTCGTTTTTGCGGACACTAAAATCTCATTAATGGAATGGTCGACCAGAGGATAAACATTATCAACCTGTCCGTTCTGAATGGGAAAGAATTTGAACAATAATAACGGTAGTCCCAGAATTACACTTAGCAGGCACATTCCGACTACTATACGCAGGCCACCGGTTATAAAATAATAGGCAAGCAGCAAATAAGCTAACGCAAACATCCATACACTCATTTGAGGGAATACCCAAACTTGAATTATTTCTGTAAATGTTCTCAATACCGTAAGGCTTAATAGAAGAAAATAAAAGCTGAAACCAATATTCAGCAATCCACCCAGAATTTTTCCATACACAGACGTATGAATAGAAACCAAATCTCCGCCATTAGCCTCTAGTATCCAATAAATCATAAATAGCAAGAGATGAATGGCGACACCAGCAATTAGTATCGATATCCATGCATCATAACCTGCATCCATTGCTATATACTTTTCAAACCCCAGTATTCCTACCCCGACTTGCATAGAGTGTACAAGGAAAAATACCATGGTAGATGTAACTAATAAATGTTCAGGTACTGGAATTTTGTTGGTATTATTCATCGATATCCCTCTTCTCGCTAGCCCGTTTTTGATTGAACCGTTCAGAATCTATTGGCCGCGTTTGGATTGGCCTTTGCGATTGTTTATTAAACGGGAGACGAATGAAGGCATCCTTCAGATCCCGGAATCTAAGTGGGTAGATGGGTGCAAAGAATGGCCTTCCGATCGATCTCAATTTAAGCAAATGGGCAATAAAGAACGCCATTACCAGAGATACACCAACTAACCCCCATAATTGAGCCCCAATCATAAATGGAAAGCGGACAAGCCGTATCGTATTACCTATCTGATAGACGGGTGTTGTAAATGAAGCGAGTGCTGCAAGTGCAACGATAATCAATAATACGTTACTGGTTAGACCAGCTTCTACAGCTGCCGTTCCAATAACGATACCACCAACGATACCAATGGTCTGACCGACCTTCATCGGCAGCCTGGCCCCTGCTTCCCGCAATAATTCAATCGTCAGTTCCAATATAATTACTTCAAGAATTGGCGGAAATGGTATATCCGCACGCGAGGAAACTATTGTCGCCAATAAATCTTGTGGAATCATTTCATGATGATAAGTTAATATAGCTATATATAACGGTGTACTAAGAACAGAGAAGATGACAGCAAATAATCGAATAAGCCGAAAAGCCGATGCCAAGTGCCAGGGCAGAAAATAATCATCAGATGCAGAGAAGAACTCGACAATCGTAGTGGGGCATGTCAAACCATGCGGCGAGCCATCGACTAATATTGCGATCTTCCCTTCAACAAGTGAACCAGTAACCCGGTCTGGCCTTTCCGTGTCCAGGAGTTGCGGAAAAGGAGAATTAGAATTATCAGCAATTATTTGTGTAATATATGAGCTATCATTAATCTGATCATATTCAATATCTTCTAGACGCTGCTCAACTGTATTAACATTTTCTTCATTAGCAACCCCTTCCACATATAGAATAGCGACACGGGTTTTTGTCAGTTTACCAATATTAACTTCCTTAACTATTAATTGTGGTAATGTCAAACGTTTTCGAACAAGATTGATGTTTGTATCAAGGGATTCGACAAATGCTTCTTTTGGACCTACAACACTGAACTCCACTTCAGGGATGCTGACATCACGATTTTCAGCTACTACTGCTGGAATAGTCAGAACTTTCTTATCAGATTTCTTCATTTGTATGATAATGTGACCTTGCATGAATCGATGCCTGATAATATTAACATCGTCAGTAACTGCTAAGCCTTCAACTGGGATATTGTTTTTCATGGCTTCTAATGAATGCAAGGCATTTCGCTTTAATGTGGGTAAAATCAATCTGTTTATTGTTTTTGGTTCTATCATTGTCTCAAAATAAGACACAACGCAATTGGTTGGTTCTTCCAGTTCATAACTCATGAAGTCTTTCGACTGACTTAGTTTGTTCATCAAGTCCTTAAGCGTTTCATTATGATTTGGTTGTTGATCTCCGCTACCTTTTTTCCATTTCCACATCAGAATGCTCCTTATGATTAAAGAGAGTAAGTTCTATTTTGATCTCTCTTTAGTACTGTGCAATGCAGAATAATTTATACCAGCACGGGAAAGATAATCTACACCTGGAAATCGGAGGGAAAAACATGATACTCGCCTATGTAATTCCTTTATTGATGGTTACAGCTTTCTTTATTGCAGTGCTTTTATTAATGGATTGGCTTGCAAAATTAATACTATATTCTTTTATTATTATTCTTTTATTTCTTCCTTTCTTTCTCCTTTATAAAGCAGAAGCAGAAGACGAAAAGAGATAAAAAAACGATTCATCCTCTGTTGAAGATGAATCGTTTTTTAATGCATATTTAACTGGCCATCCGCTTTTTCTTTTTTTTTTTTTTTTTACGAATCGATTGCTCTAATGCCCCTGTACCTAGTATAACTCCTGTCACAATGAACAAGAATCCGTACAGCTGCTCCACCATAATTCTTTCCCCTAAAAACAGGTAGGAACCCGTCAGTGAGAAGAATGGAGTAAGGTTGATGAAAATAGCTGTTTCTCCAGCGCCGATCTGGTGGATTGCTTTATTATAGACCATATGTCCAAGTCCGGTTGCCAATATCGCCGAGGCTAAAAACACAATCCAGGCAAGAGGAGTGCCTGTCGTCAATGTAGCAAGCCCATCAGGCTCCAGCTGAGCACTTACGACGAACAGGAAAAAAGCCCCCGCAATTTGCATCCAACCCGTCATCAGGCGGGCATCCATCGTTTCTGTCGCCCGTTTGATGGCAATGAAACTGACAGCCTGGGTTACGACGGCAAGAAAAATGTAAAGATCACCACGCGAAATACTCCCTACACTTCCTTCTCCGTTCATCACAATGAATGAAACGCCAATCAGACCAGACACAATGCCGATCATCCTCAGGACCGTCAGCCTATCGCCTAAAAATAATATTGCAGCTAACGCCGTCATCAGCGGAACCAAACCCAGGATAAGACCGGCATTAGAAGCATTGGTAGCTGTGAGACCTACCGATAAAAAGAAATGGTGGCCTAAAATCCCGGTCAATGCGCCAATCGTAATATAAATAAGCTGAGGTCTGGTAACTTTTCGGAATTCCTTTTTGATTCCTAAAATAAGCATGACAACAATACCTGCCAGCAGAATCCGAAAAGCAGTGATAGTCACAGGCGCAAAGTTTTCCACCAGAACTTTAATCGCGATGACATTGAATCCCCAGATCATCATGACGAAAAAAAGCAGCGTGTATGTAAGTGGTTTAGACATATGCTCTCATCTCTTTCTAATTCATAAATAAATTTCTTATAAATAAATAAGTTTAAACCTATACGCCACTCTATTCAATTAAAGTGCCTGTATATAGTATGCAAACAAAGTTAACTTCTCAAATTTCCCCCCATACGCCATGTATACTTACCAGGAAAGCTCATATTTTCACGTTGATAGCGGCCCCCTGAGCTCTACAACTTTCATAAAGGTAAAGGCGGAAAACTTCTGGAAGAAGGTTTCCGCCTCTATAAAGCTCAGGCAACGCCTGGCCGTGAATTTTTGATAAAAAATGACATACCAAGCCCGGCAATCGCTATGATCCCCGCAACAATAAATGAAACGTTCACCCCATGAATAAGTCCGGTAATCCCTTCTGCGGGATCAGCCTGGGTGGTCATTACAGATACCAGCAAGGCTGTGCCGACCGCTCCGGCTACCTGCCGCATCGTATTATTCATCGCTGAACCGTGCGGCATAAGTTGGTTCGGCAGTTGGTTCAGTCCTGCCGTTGTGACTGGCATCATGATCATGGAAATACTGAACATACGAGCTGCATTAACGGTTGCCAGATAAACAAATGTCGTTTCCATGGTTATGTTCGAAAACATAAAGGTAGTGATTACCAGAATCGACAAGCCGATGATAGCCAGCCACCGCGCGCCAAACCGATCAAAAAGCCGGCCTGTGACCGGGTTCATCAGTCCCATGAGCACCGCTCCAGGAAGGAGCATTAATCCTGATTCTAATGCCGTAAACCCTAACATATCCTGCATCAGAATCGGAAGGATGACCGCGCCCCCAATCATCGCAATAAATGATACCATCCCGATTGCCGTAGTGAGAGTGAAGGTAGTGTTTTTAAAAATCCGGAATTCCAAAATCGGCTGCTCAAGTTTCAATTGTCTCAATATGAATAATACGAGTGTAACGGCACCAACAAGTAAAGACCCCAGCACTTCTGTATAGAGCCATCCACCACTGCCTGCCACACTAAACCCATATAATATGCCGCCAAAGCCGACAGTCGATAGAATGATCGACAAGATATCGACCTTCGGGAATGTCTGCTTCGTTACATTTTTCAAAATAAAATAAGCGACAATGATATCTATGATTGCGATAGGCAAGATAACATAAAATAAACTTCGCCAATGGTGGTGGTCAACGAGGTACCCCGACAATGTCGGACCAATGGCAGGCGCAAATGCAATCACGAGACCAAACATCCCCATAGCCGACCCACGTTTTTCAACGGGAAAGACTAAGAACAGAATCGTCTGCATCAATGGCATGATAATCCCTGCCCCCGCTGCCTGCAGGACTCTTCCTGATAATAATATACCGAAGTTCGGAGCAATGGCACATACTAATGTGCCTATCGCGAAGGTACCGACAGCTGTCAAAAATAGCCCCCGGGTTGTAAAACGTTCAATCAAAAAAGCAGTGATAGGAATCATGATTCCGTTTACCAGCATAAAAATCGTCTGCAGCCACTGGGCGGTATTCGCGTCCAGGTTCAAATCCTGCATAATATGTGGAATAGCTGTTGCTAATAGTGTCTGATTCAAAATGGCGACAAATGCGCCGGATAACAATACGATCATTAATGGAACTTTATTGATTGGTTCTTCCTTTGTCTGTTCCACAATATACCTTCTTTCCTAATTTAAGTAACTCAAAAATATTAACTCAAATTATCTTGAAAATCAATGTTTAGTTACCCGAAATAATAGATATTTGTTTTTAAAAGCATAATAATGTTAAATTACTTAAAAATGACTAGCTTACTTACTACACTCACCGGGTACATAAAAAAAGGAGTGTAAAATCATAGTAGTAAAGGAGATGGACTATGGGGAATAAAAAGAAAAAGTACAAATTTATGAACAGCATTTTCTGGGTCTCATTCACCATTATTTTTCTTTTCGCTTTATGGGGTGCGGTTGCTCCTCAGATACTGGCTTCCCAGGCTGAAGTCATTTACGGGTTTATTGCCAATACGTTTGGCTGGTTTTATTTATTGTTCGTGCTTTTTATCATTATTTTCAACTTTTATTTAGCATTCAGTAAATATGGGAGAATCAAACTTGGTGGAGAAAACACCAAACCCAAATACCCTTTGTTTACCTGGATCGCCATGTTATTCAGTACCGGTTTTGGTGTCAGTATCGTCTTCTGGGGTGTTGCTGAACCGATGACCCACTTCGGAACACCGCCTCCCTTCGACCCCAGTATCGAAGCTGGAACAGCAGAGGCTGCAAGAGAAGCAATGTGGAATGCATTTTTCAATAACGGCATACACCAGTGGGCCTCCTTCACTTTTGTCGGACTGGCACTCTCGTACTTTATTTACCGCCAGGATGAACGAAGCCTGATCAGTGATACCATGAACCCGGTAATTGGCGATAAAGGGAAAAAGCCGCTCCGGAATACGATCGACATCATAGCAGTCATTGCTACAGTTATGGGTGTAGCAACTACACTTGGATTAAGTGTACTGCAGATCAACGGAGGTCTTGGCTATGTTTTTAACGTTCCTTCTGGTACCACGACACAGCTCATCATCGTAGGGGCTATGTTCGTCTTCTTCATGGTATCGACTATATCGGGTCTTGATAAAGGGATTAAATACTTAAGTAACGCTAACTTAGGACTGGCTCTTGTGCTTATGGTTGCCGTCTTATTCATCGGTCCTACCGGCTTTATTCTAGATACGATTACCATGGGCGTTGGTGACTACCTGCAGAATTTCTTCCAGGCTAGCTTAAGACTTGATCAGTATACACAAGGAACATGGGTGCAGGATTGGCCGGTCTATTACTGGGCCTGGACCATTGCCTGGGCTCCGTTTGTCGGAATGTTTGTTGCCCGTATCTCGAAAGGACGCACGGTCAGGGAATTTGTACTAGGGGTTATGGTTGCACCTCCAGCTATCGGTCTAATTTGGATTGGGATCTTCGGTGGGACGGCGATCAACTTCGACCTCTTTCATGGTACGGATATTGCCGGGGCCGTTGCTCAAGATGAAACAACCGCATTGTTTGCGATGTTAGAAAACGTACCATTAGGTACCATATTATCGGTACTATCTATCGGCCTGCTGTTTACCTTCCTGGTAACATCCGCCGACTCAGCAACTTTCGTACTTGGTATGATGACATCGAATGGGGATACAAACCCTTCGGTTGTTGTAAAAGTAGTGTGGGGCTCTCTTATCGCCTCACTTGCGATCATTTTGATTATCAGCGCTGGGTTGGAAGGACTGCAAACCGCTTCCCTGATCGGGGCACTGCCGTTTTCAATCGTCCTGTTCGTAGCCGCTATCTCCCTCTTGAAATCGATACGGGAAGATTATAAAGATGCTCGCAGAAAAGCAGAGAAACAAGCAGAAGAAAAACGCCACCAGCGGGTTATCGATCACATTGAAGAGAACTATGAATTTAATAATGATGATAACAAATAACCTAAAAACAAGCTTCCTTTAGAAGGGAAGCTCGTTCTTTTAATGGCTGGCAGTCCATGTAAAGCATCCTGAAGTATAGCTGAACATACAAAAAGAGGCTGGGACAAAACCCAGTAAATTAAACGGAAAGTGGTCGGCATCAAAATGATGCCGACCACTTTTTTATGGTTTTCTTTTATTTTCAATAAAGAAAATAAGGACAACCTCTGATAAAATT
>NZ_JBIEKD010000016.1:0-103468 GCF_043496955.1 Thalassobacillus sp. B23F22_16
TTTAGGGCTTCGCAGTTTGTATCAAAGATATATTTTCTTACGTCAATCTTAAAGAAACCGCCGTATACGGGTCCGTACGTACGGTGGTGTGAGAGGACGGAGGTTAGTCACCTCCTCCTACTCGATTAATGTAAGAAGGCCGTCTTCATATAGACTTTGCGACAAAACTGGTTTGTCTCCTGTATAATTAAAGCATATTATTGATTGGAGGGAAGGTTATGCCAAATATATGGACACATATTCACTTCGCACAATCATTATTGGATACACTTGAAAATACTGAACGTTATAAGGTTCTCTCCCCATTCATCAATTTAGGAGCCCAGGGACCTGATCCTTTTTTCTATCATCGCTTCTGGCCATTTCTGAAAAGTGAAGGAGTCGAGGAAGTCGGCATGCGCCTTCATACGGAAAACTGCGGGGATTTTCTCCTGGAGCTTATTGATCAAGGGACACATGCTGCCGCTCCTGTACAGGCTTATATTTTCGGGTTTATCACCCACCATATCTTAGACCGAAATACCCACCCTTACATACATTATCGTGCCGGTTATGAAGGGAACAAGCATCAAAAGCTTGAAGTGATCATCGACACCCTTCTTCTGGATCGTGATAGAAATTTGAAGACATGGCGAAACCCGGTCCATAAAGAAATCGATGTGGGAAAACAGCTGGATAAAGGATTGATCCACCTGCTTCGCAACACCATCGAGCAATATTACCCCGACTTGACTGCTGATCTTCCTGAAGATTATATTCAGGCATCGTATCGCGATATGAAGACTGCCATGCGCGTCTTATATGACCCGGCAGGCTGGAAAAACAAGCTGCTCGGCTCGCTCGTTTCCTCCTTCTCTCACCAGCCGGTTGAGGAAACGGAAGATTATCTCAATACGAAGGAACAAGAATGGCGGCACCCGGCTACTGGAGAAACAAGGCAGGAATCCTTTGACACCCTTTATAACAATGCATTTGAAGAAGGAAAAGATATCCTCTACCTAGTGACAGAGTATTGGAGAAATGGGGCAGCAGACTCCCTTGAGCAACTGAAAGAAAAGCTGGCCGATATATCTTATGACACCGGTGAACCCCTGCATAAAAAAGCGACAAACCAATATAGTGATCCGATTGTATAAGAAAAAAGCAAGTGGACAGTCCAAAACGTCCACTTGCTTTTTTAAGTATGAATTTCCACTTTATCCTGTAACTTTGTCTGATCTTTTGCATCTTTTGCTCCTTGCTCAATATCAACTTTCTGCAGCAATATCAAACCTGCTACAAAAAAGACGACAAGCGCCAGGATGCCCAGACGGCTTGAACCAGTCAATTGACCGACTAAAGCGAATAGGAACGGGCCAAATATGGCAGCAAATTTGGAAGATATCCCATAGAAGCCAAAGAATTCGGCATGGCGATCACCAGGAACCATACGGCCAAAGATCGAGCGGCTTAATGATTGAGCTCCACCCTGCACCATACCGACACAGGTGGCTAAAAGGTAAAAGTGAAGGGCTGATGTCATAAAATAGCCAATAATGACGATGATGATATATACGACCAGACTAAGGGACAATGCATTTTTGGCTGTTATTTTTCCAGCAATCCATCCAAAAAAGAAAGTGAATGGAATACCGACAAACTGGGTGATTAACAGAGCAAGAATCAAATCGTTACTGCCGATACCGATATCTCTTCCGTACACCGTCGCCATTTTGATGATAGTAGAAATACCATCATTGAATAGCCAGAATGCTACTAAGAACAGTAACAGCTGTTTATATTGCCTGATTTCCTTGAAAGTGGTGCTTACCCGCTGGAAGCCGATCCGTGCGAAGGATTTCGTCCGCTTCTGTTTGACCTTCTTTTCCTCAAAAATATTTTTAAATAATGGGATGGAAAATATCAGCCACCAGATACCCACCGATACAAAAGCGAGTCTGGTTGCCATCAATGTGTCTGTGATGCCGAATAATCCAGGCTGCATAATCATTAGCAGGTTGATAGCGAGAAGCACACCTCCGCCAATATATCCGAAAGCGAAACCCCAGGCTGATACTTTATCCATCGTATCCTCCTCGGCAACTTCCGGCAGAAAAGCATCATAGAAGACGTTTCCTCCTGAGTAGCCGATTGTGCCAAATACCATGAGAACGGAAGCCAGCAGGTAATCCCCTTCCCCTACAAAAGCCATCAGCATACTGGCCAACATCCCCATAAATGCAAAGAACATGAGGAACTTCTTTTTAGCCGCAGAGTAGTCGCTGATAGCTCCAAGGACAGGCGCAAGTACAGCAACAATCAATACGGCGATGGATTGGGTATATCCCCAATAGCTGGCGGCAAGCGATTCTTTCAGCCCTGCCGCTGCTACATCATAATAAAAAACAGGCAGTACGGCCGCCATCATGGTTGTGGCAAAGGCAGAGTTACCGAAGTCATAAAATACCCAGCTTAAGACCGGCTTCTTTTTCATATGCTTCCCCCATCGGAATACGACTTGTTATACTAAGCATAGCAAAATTTTACTGCTGTGATGCAAAATTTTTTCAGAATATTTTCTTAGGAGGATGCGAATGAAAATTGCTGTATTCGGAGCCACTGGGAGAGTCGGATCTTATATGACCACCTTTGCTTTGGAAGCAGGCTGGCAAGTTAAGGCTCTCGTACGAACTCCCGAAAAAATCATTCAAAAAATACCAGAACCCGAAGTCATCAAAGGAGACGTTTGCGACAAGCATTTAGTAGATGAAACAATTGCAGGATGTGACGCCGTCTTTGTCAGCCTTGGCACTGATAAGACAAATACACTTTCAGCCTCTGCCCCTCACATTGTTTCAGCAATGAAAAAACACGGAGTCATGCGAGCAGTGATCATAGGCACCGCCGGTATTTTAGCCAGCCGCCACCAACCAGGGAAATACCGGTTTGAAACACCAGAAAGCAAACGAAAAACCACTACGGCAGCCGAGGAACATTTAAAAGCCTATCAAATATGGAAAGCAAGCGGTCTGGAATGGACGTATGTCTGTCCCACTTACCTGCCTGATGGTGAGCCAACAGGTGAGATTCGCTACGAAGCGGACTTCCTCCCAGAAGATGGGAAAAAAATATCCGTAGGCGATACAGCCCGATTCGCCTTTCATGTACTCCATGATAAACGGTTTGAGTGTCAGCGGATCGGAATTTGCTATTGAATGTTAAGGGTGGTTTTTTAAGAGACAATCTAAATGGATGGGAGACAAATACTAGCGGATGAGAGGAATTAGAGCCTGTATGAGAGACAACTTCGCGAAAAAGAGAGACAAAAATTGGAATAAGAGTGCCACTTTTAAAATTAATTGAGACAACCGCCCTATTATAAGAGTCACTTGCTAATAAAAACACCACCTGTCAGCTAACAGCAATGCCTTAGCTTCAGGTGGTGATTTTTATTTATGGATACAGGCCGAAAAATTCTTCTAACGTTTCTTCCTGTTGATGGATTTCTGCGGCTGGCTCTTTGCCTACATAACGTAAATGCCATGGTTCATAGGCATAACCAGTGATATCTGATTTTCCTTCTGGGTAACGGATAATAAATCCATATTCATGGGCATGGTCTGCCAGCCACTGACCTTCTTTCGTTTCGATGAAGTCTTGATCCAGCTTAAAGGCAGCGGCAGCTGATGTTACATCCATCGCAAGTCCGGTCTGGTGTTCACTTGTACCAGGCTTGGCAGAAAACTGGTTAGCATGTTCTTCCCCATTTTTCTTCACATTATCTTCATAGATCAGTTTCTGACGTTCATATGAGCGATACCCGGATGCTGCAATGAGTTCCACTCCGTCCTGCTTCGCTCCCTTGAACAATTCTTCCAATGCCTCGGCAGCTTCCAGGCGCATTTGTTTTTTCTCATGAAATTCATCAAATGGGAAAGCAACTTCTGGTACAACAAGGTCATTCGGTTCAAAACCGTCTGGAAGCTTCCTGCTTTTATTAACCACTACAGTTAGAGCCTGCGGTTCATCTACCGTAACCATTTCATCTCCTTTATCTGCAGCTGGTTCTTCTGAAGCCTCTTCCTCATTATTTGCCGACTCGTCACTTTCTTCCTGTCCCTGTTCTTCCTTACCTTCTTCACCAGCTTCATTGGATTCATCTTCTTGCTCAGGCTTCTCGGGTGATTCTGGTTGGGAGTCGTTATCTGCGGGCGCCGACTCATTACCGGTTTCATTACTGAGCCCGCTGCATCCGGCCGCTAGCAGTAATAAAGAAACAAAAATCAGACTGTAAAATCGTTTCATGGCCAATATCCTTTCTTAAAAACTTAGCTGGTCGCCAATAAGTATAAAAATCTACTAGACAACTATAACATGGAAAAAGAATATTTTTACAGCCCTTAATCCAAAAAGACCGGCTCACCTTTAAGGTGAACCGGTCTGATATCTAATCATTATTCCCAAGTATAAGGCTGGTACTGCTTGCTTAAACGATCGAAACTATCTCGGTCTTCATTCGCGATTGCCTCATTGATCTTTTCATCCAATCTATGTTTATTGAACTCGTAACTTAATTCATCAAGAATCAATCTGGAGGCTAGCTGTAAACCAAAGGATAATTCTCGTTTAGCTGTGATTGTCTTATTTCCATAAACAGGGCTTCTTCGCAACACGTAATTGATTTTTTGCTTTTTCATGTGGCCTACCCCCTAATGACTTTTTTCTATTATGCAGGAAATCGCCGCGTTTTGCAACAATTTTCTGAATATTTACTATACAGTTCCCCGCTAATAATCTATTTAAACCTCAACGTAACGATTATTATTATGTAAATATTGGAATTGAATGAATCAAAAAGTCCCACCCGGGTGCTGCCAGATGGGACAAGTTTTATGAGTCTCTAAGCTCAATTTTCACTCGTACATCTATTGATTCCTTTAAAAAAGCTTAGAGTTTTCATATTACTCTGAGCAAGGATTTTCTATCTTGTTATCCTTATTGCTGCCCTTTCACTACCATTTCAGCTACTTGAAGTGTACGCAGCGCCTGATTGCGGACGGCTTCTTCTACATCTTCCTGCATATTGCCTTCTGCATCTACGGTTACGCTGGTTCCATATGGGTTCCCACCTGATGAGAATGCTGCATCGTTTGTGTAACCAGGTGCCGCAATCAATACACCCCAGTGGAAGAGACTCGTATATAGATTCAAAATAGTAGCTTCCTGGCCACCATGAGGGTTTTGCGCTGAAGACATTGCACTTGCTACTTTATTCACCAATTTCCCTTGGAACCAAAGACCGCCAGCCTGATCCATCAACTGCTTAAACTGTGCCGGAACGTTACCGAAACGTGTCGGTACACTGAAAATATAAGCGTCCGCCCATTCCAGATCATCTACTTTAGCTTCTGGTACATCTTTGGTCGCTTCATAATGTTCTTTCCAAGCTGGATTTTGCTCGATGGCTTCCTTTGGCGCAAGCTCAGGAGCCTTTACTAATTTGACTTCTGCCCCTGCCTGCTTTACTGCATCTTCGGCCCACTTGGCCATCTTATAATTGGTTCCGGTTGAACTGTAATAGATTACTGCTACCTTTACATTTGCCATAAATGATTCTCTCCTTCCTTTCAATCTTTTTTCAGGCAGGTTATACTGCCCTTTCCACATTTTAACTACATTCCCGCACTCCATACACTTCAAACTAAAGAATCTTTAATTGAAGATATATATTGCACTGGTCACTTCAAAAATAAGAGGAATCAGATAACGGAGGCTGCTCGTTGAACTGTTTTATCTATGTACATAGAGCACATATAAAAAGACTGCTCCAATAAGTCCTTGCTGGACTTATGGAACAGCCCCATGAAACAGGATGACTCCCTTAAATCACCATTTCGTAATAGGCCGGATATGTCCAGTAAGCATCCGTCCACCCTCGTTGAATGGATAATTCTTCAAAACTTCTTGCCTGGCTACCATAAAAACTAATCAATGCTTGTTCCGGCGTTTCAGACTCGGGGTTATAAGATAATAAGACTGGTTTAGAAAATTTCATTCCATCTACTGCACCCTCTATAATAACGGTTTCTTGAATAATCACACACCCACCCCTTTTCATAAAATTTTAAATATTATAATAATTGCCCTGTTGATTTTATATACCCTTGTAACAAAAAAGTAATCATCTTTTAATTTAATGGATGATTTGTTTGCTTCATACAAAGAATATTGCCATGCTACAAATACTGTGACAGAGGCAATCATTGTTTCTCTAGACTTATCCACGAAGGCTTTGGTAAGCTATTTATGCTCGACAGCCTAAATTGCGGAGGCATTACGATGAATGAATATGAAAACCTGAAACGAGGAGAAAAAGGGGCATGGCTCAGTATCATTGCCTACCTTGTTCTGGCAGCAGTAAAATTGACCATCGCTTATATCGGGGGCTCTTCAGCTCTGCGCGCCGATGGATTAAATAATACGACCGATATCATTGCGTCACTCGCGGTCCTGATTGGACTGAGAATCTCACGAAAACCCCCGGATGAAGACCATCATTACGGCCACTTCCGCGCAGAAACAATCGCCTCGCTGATCGCGGCTTTTATTATGATGACCGTGGGGCTCGAAGTACTTTTCGGTACCTTCCAGGCGATGTGGTTAAATGAATATAATCAGCCAAGCATGCTGACCGCCTGGACAGCCTTAGGCGGGGCTATTGTCATGATCGGTGTCTACCGCTTCAATCTATCTTTATCAAAAAAAATTGACAGTTCTTCCCTTTATGCTGCAGCCCAGGATAACCGCTCCGATGCCCTTGTCAGTCTTGGAGCATTCACAGGTATCATTGGAGCACAATTCGGCCTGTTTTGGCTCGACCCACTCGCCGGTTTCATTGTCGGTATCATCATTTGTAAAACAGCGTGGGATATCTTTTACGATTCTACACATACATTGACCGATGGATTTGATGAAGACCTGTTGCAGGATATCCGATATCATATTTCCAGAAATCAAGGGGTCTGGGAAGTAAAAGATGTTAAAGGGCGGCTGCAGGGCAACATTGTCCTGATTGATGTGACCATTCTTGTCGATCCCCATATCAGTGTTCAGCAAGGCCATAACATCACGGATGAAATCGAGGATATGCTCGAGAAAGAGTTAAATATCCGTTATGCCCAAATCCATATTGAACCATATGAAGAAAAATAAAGCCATGTCCCAGGGAGGTCATTTCCCGGCGACATGGCTTTTTTACTAGCACTATAAGTTAATTTCCCTTTCAGTAAAGGTAAACGGGGGTGTTAATCATATTTGGTGGTTTCTTTCACTGACAAAACGGTCTACCAGCTCATCGATATTCTTCCAGCCAAAAGCAGTCTCCTCATACGTACCTTCTCCAATTGTCACCATTTCGGCTTCAACCTGCTTCGCTCCGTATTTGCGGTAAAATTCGCTGGATGGGTTATTCGTAAGCACCCAAACGAGAAGCGAGTGATAACCAGCTTCCTTCATCTCTTTCCCGAATGCTTCTAATAGCATTCCGCCAAGTCCCTTTCTTTGATAGGAGTCGAGCAAATATATGGCATAGATTTCTCCATCATAACCGTAATGCTTGGTCCGCTCTTTGCCGCCTGAAACAAAGCCGACGACTTCTCCCTGCTCATTCTCAACGACAAGGGCGACCTGGCCGTTCACCGGCACCTTCAACACAGCTTCCCATAAGGCTATCCGGTTTTCAACGGTTATATTACTTACATCTTTTTCATCTATCAGATCTTTGTATGTAGATTTCCAGCTGCTGACATGCACATGAGCTATTTTTTCTGCATCTTCAAATACAGCCTTTCTTACTTGATACATGGGATGTCCTCCTTTTACATTAAATAGGAATGCCGGCAGCATTCGAGAAACGCTGCCAGCGATTATTCATGTTAACACTGAAAGCTGACAATACGGTCGGTGTCGATACCGAAATACACCCATTGTCTACGACGGGGACGCCAGCGATATCCTGCAACAGATTGACGGCCAATAAACACCGGATAAAACCAGAACCGCTGTCCGTTACGTAATCTTACACGCGTCATCCGGAATAAACAGCGGTAAAAAGCACCCGGATCTACTGCATAAACGCCTGGTCCTCCCTGATATGTCTGCGGACCAAATTGAGGGACATCGGATGGCGGTGGTGGCAATTGCATTGTCTGACCTGGTCCTCCGCCTCCTGGACCCGGGAATCCGCCTGGTCCTCCTGGAAAACCGCCCGGTCCGCCAGGGAATCCTCCTGGTCCGCCCGGAAATCCACCTGGGCCTCCGCCGGGACCCTGGCCTGGAAACCCGCCGCCTCCTGGGCCTAAACCAGGAAATCCACCAGGACCCTGCCCCTGACCTGGGCCGCCAAAGCCTGGTAAATTAAAAAATCCTCCTTGTTGTCGATCCATATACGATCAAACTCCTTTATAGGAATAATCTCTACACTATATGCATCGCAACAAGGCGTGTGACTAGAGCGTTACTAAAAAGACAGTAGCAATCGCTCCAACTACCACAAGGATAATGTTCAATCCAAACCAAGATAAAGCAATGGCTACTGCTCCACCGATCAGGCCGACATGAGGAGCATCGGGCTTTACCGTCATTATACCTGGAAAAATGAGAGCGCCAAGGGCTGCATATGGGATAGCATTCAACCACCTGTCCACCCAGGCAGGGAAATTCAATTTATCTACAATGAAGGCCGGCAAAAAACGAGGCACTGCAGTTACAACTGCCATACCTAAGATCACCCAGATCATTGTTCTTCCTCCCCTTTCAGCAGGAAGACCCCACAGCTTCCCCCGATAATCGTACCAAGCACAATCGCCCAGCCATCACTCATAAATAAGGAAAATAGAAAATTGATGAGCATGGCGAGAATGGCTATAAGTGCTACCTTCGTCTCTTTTTTTACGGATGGGATCAACAAACCGATAAACATTGCATATAAGGCAATTCCCATACTTTGACTGAGTCTGCCTGGTATCACATCTCCCAGTATTCCGCCTAAGAATGATCCGCCTACCCAGGATATATAAGCAGTCAAGATTAAAGCTCCGTAGAACCAAGTACCATAAGGCTCTTTCGCTTCTTTATTATGCAAGGAAGAAACGGTGAACGTTTCATCGGTAAGGCCAAGTGACAAGGGCACCTTCCACTTCAAGCTAATATCACGCAGGCGGTTCATAAAAGACAAACTCATAACAAAATGACGGAAATTCAATACGAAAGTAGCGATAACTATTTCGACCATGCCAGTTCCAAGCGCAATCATATTCGCCCCCATAAACTGGGCAGCACCAGCAAAAACAAGTATACTCATTAATGTCAGTTCCATATTAGTAAGCCCTGATTGTCTTGCCAGCACTCCATATGTAATCGCAATCGGCAAATAGCCGAGCATGATAGGAAATCCTGCAGCAATTCCCCGTTTGATCATCATCAAGCGTGCAGATTGGTTGGTTACAGCAACAGCATTAGGTTCCACGACATTCCCCCGCAATCATTAGATAAACTTGGCTTGTCGCCCTTTTTTGGCGAAAGCCTTAGTTTTTCTTATACTTTAATCCTTTAACGAGACTAAACCTTCTTAAAGTATTAGATAAACTTGGCATGTTGCCCTTCAATTTTAACGCAATATGACATATGCCTTCTTTGTTTATAAATTGGTTTTCTTCTTAACGATAGAAAATTTCCACTATTATACACAATTATAACGGAACTTGAAAGAATTTATAGTAAATACGCTCATGAAGAAAAATTTGACATCATGATATGCATTGACAACAATCCTTGCTTTCCTTTATATTTACTTTACAACATAAAAGCGTTTAAGCATAAAAGATTTGCACAGGAATACCGCAGTAGTATAGTCAGAAACAGCAGTCAGAGACTGGGTGTCCGCTGAAAATCCAGGTTTCTTTCTATCACGAAATACAGCATTCGCTAAGCGTGTTTTCTTTTTCAAGAGTGGATGATCATTTGTCATCAATCAGGGTGGTACCGCGGAGTAAGCTTCGTCCCTACAGAGGGATGGAGCTTTTTCTATGTCTGCGTACCAAATACCCTCCTGGCACATTCGCTTGATAGTCTTATTTATTAGTGGGAGGAATTGTCATGTTACATTTACAACCTAAGAACTTACCTCGGTTAATGGAATCTGTCAGCATGCTGGCCGTCATTGTCATCCTGATCAGTTATTTCATTATCGAACTGCAGAGTGTGCCCCATGTACCGATTTTACTGGCGGTGCTGATTATGATTACGTATGGATTTGCAAGAAAATTTTCCTTTAAGCACCTCCAGGAAGGTATGGTGCAGGGAGCTCAATCCGGGATGGGAGCTGTACTGATTTTTTTCCTGATTGGTATTCTGATAAGCAGCTGGATGGCAAGCGGGACAATCCCAGCGCTTATGGATGTATCGTTTGCTCTTGCAGGTGGCTCCTGGTTTTTGGCAATCGTATTTACAATTACAGCCATCACCGGCGTTGCACTCGGCAGTTCATTCACAACAAGTGCAACATTAGGCGTGGCTTTTCTTGGGGTAGCCCAGTCTATGGATGCTTCTCTTGCCATGACTGCCGGAGCGATTGTTTCCGGAGCATTTTTTGGAGATAAAATGTCTCCTCTATCTGATACAACCAATCTTGCTTCTACCGTGGTCAAAGTAGATTTATTCGAACATATCAAAAACATGACCTGGACGACAGTCCCAGCCTTCATTATTAGTTTTATCTTGTTTGCTGTCTTGTCTCCGCAAAAGCAGGTAGAATCCGAAAATTTAAATACGATCCACCAGGCATTGAATGATTCTGGTCTGGTCCATTGGAGTTCATGGATACCGGTACTTGTTTTACTTGCCATGACTGTTACCAAACGGCCGGCATTCGTTGCCTTAGCTGTGAGCAGTATAACTGCGACACTCATCGCGGGAGTTCGCGGCGTGTTGCCATGGGGAGAATTATGGAGTACGTGGTTCGCCGGATACAGTGCCAGCACAAATAATGAAATGGTAAACGAAATGCTTTCCCGAGGTGGAATCGAGAGCATGCTATTTACTATATCACTTGTCATTATTGCCCTGGCACTTGGAGGATTACTCTTTGTGACCGGAGTCATTCCCGCTGTTTTATTCCATGTTCAGCGCCTGCTGCAATCCGTACGGACAATCACTTTATCAACTGCTTTTACTGCAATCGGCATTAATGTTTTTATTGGTGAACAGTACCTGTCCATTTTGTTGACTGGTGAAGCCTATCAGGACGTCTATGATCGGGCAAAGCTTGCCAGAAAAAACTTGTCACGTACACTGGAAGATGCCGGAACAGTAATCAATCCCCTTGTACCTTGGAGCGTCTGTGGTGTATTCCTTGCTGATGTCCTTGGAGTAGCTGTCATCGATTATCTTCCTTTTGCGTTTTTCTGTTTGTTAAGCCCAATACTGACAATCATTTATGGACTGACCGGCAAAACAATTACAAAACAAGCATAGCGTTTATTTCAGCCGTTTTGCTTATGCGTGTCGTGTTTTTCAGGGCGCTTGCGCTTTTCTTATTGGCTAGATTCAGCGCCCAGACACTCGCGACATAAGCAACCCGTCTTGCGGAAGGGAAGGACACATTCCTCCAGCCGTTTTGCTTATGCGTGTCGTGTCTTTCAGGGCGCTTGCGCTTTTCTTATGCATAACATCTTTGTTTTCAATGAAGACTAAAAGAAAACAAGGAGTATGAGATATGGATAAGCATGAGGAACATTTACAAGAAGGCTGGAAAATGGACCATGCGGAACCCGATATCATCAAAGAGGACCTGGCGATATACCAGACGCTGGTTGCCAATGTCTGTATGATTGGTGCTAAGGGCTCAGACGATTGGGTGTTGATTGATACCGGGATTGCCCGCTATGGAGAACGGATACAGGCAGCATGTGAAAAGCGGTTCGGAAACCGTCCTCCCAAAGCCATCATATTGACCCATGGCCACTTTGATCATGTAGGATCGGCCAAATACCTATGCAAACATTGGAATGTCCCTTTGTTTGTCCATCCAATGGAATGGGATTATGTCATTGGAAGGCGGGATTATCCTGTGGGGGATTCCACTGTAGGAGGCGGGACAATCGCTTTACTCTCCCCATTCTTCCCATCACGTGGAAAAAACCTTGCCAAGTTTGCGGAAAAATTGCCAGAAGACGGATCATTACCATTTTTACCGGATTGGCGTTATATCCATACCCCAGGTCATACACCGGGACACATTTCATTATTCCGGGAAAAGGACCGAGCCTTGATTGCAGGCGATGCATTCACCACCGAAAAAACGGAATCCAGTTTATCTGTTTTCACCCAGGCCCAGCATGTACATGGGCCACCTGCGTATTATACGCATAACTGGAGGGAAGCAGAAGCTTCCGTCAAACTTTTGGCGGAACTTGATCCTTCCGTCGCCATTACTGGACATGGTCTTCCAATGGAAGGAGAAGTCCTTACCAAACAATTGAATGAACTGGCAGATAATTTTCGCGAACTTGCGATTCCTAAACATAAGCGGAACCTCCATTAATTCCTCCACTCTGTTTCAGGGTGAAGCAGTTCGGCAAGCTTTTTTAAACCTTCCAATAACCGTGGAGATGGTCTGCAGTACAGTGATTCTTCGAGAACATGAATTCTATCCTCTTTTATTGCAGGCATCTCCATCCAGCCCGGTCGCTTTTTCACAAGCGCCGGGTTCATTTTTTCTTCTTTCACTCCTACCCATACCATACAGATATGGTCCGGGCTACGTTCTAATACATTATCCCAATCTGTTTTAACATTCGCTTCCGTTTCTGTGCGGAAAATATTATACCCTCCGGCAAGTTCACTGATTTCTGTCAGCCAGTTCGCTTTACCAGGAGTGAAAATAGGTTTCGGCCACCACTCCCAATATAAGGAAGGGCGATCTTTTAGCTCCGCTGCCTTGTTACGGTAAATAGTAATCGTTTGTAAGAACTCTTCTTTCCTACCCCTGGCCTCAGCTTCTATCCCAATCGCCTTACCGACAGTGACAAGATCCTCTCCGATCTCTTCTAATGTATTAGGATTGAGAATAAGGAACGGCAGCCCCTTCTCTTTTAAGCCTTCGATGTTTTTTTCCATTCCTGGCACACTCAGTGATGCCAGTACAAGGTCAGGTTCCAGTGCTGCGACTTTATCAATATCAATCGATAAGTCAGGCCCGAGACGCGGAAGCTGATTAACGCTTTCCGGCCAATCCGAATAGTCATCCACTCCGACCAGCCACTCTGTTTTCCCTAGATATTCCAGTAATTCTGTATTACTGGGGCAAATCGATACAATACGCAAAAAATCCCCTCCCATTTCAAATTGTCAGGTATTTCATTTTCTTCCATTAT
Source organism: Thalassobacillus sp. B23F22_16 (assembly GCF_043496955.1). Classification (NCBI taxonomy): domain Bacteria; kingdom Bacillati; phylum Bacillota; class Bacilli; order Caryophanales; family Bacillaceae; genus Thalassobacillus; species Thalassobacillus sp. B23F22_16. Next base: position 13,413 of record NZ_JBIEKD010000016.1, read on the forward strand.
AGCTTATATTTAAAGTATCGATAAACGAAAGGAAAGGGTGAAAGGATGAAGCCGGTATTATTGGAAACTTCAAACGGACTGGTTGAATTCAGGTATGAAGGAAAAGGACCAGTTATTCTGTTACTGAAAGGCGGCCATTGCAGCCGTGATACGGACCTTTCCCACCAAAGTCTGATCCACGAAGGTTATAAACTGCTGACCGTTTCTCGTCCAGGTTATGATAAAACCGATATTAAAACCGGAAAGACACCGGAAGATTTTGCAGACACCCTGATAGAAATCCTGGATCACCTGGCAATCCCATCTGTCCAGGTTATCTCTGTATCCGCAGCCGGTCCAACAGGACTTGCCCTGGCTTATTATTACCCTGAGCGTGTTACTTCTCTTATATTGGAAGCTGCACTTGTCACTCCTTGGGAGGTAAGGTTTAAACGCAAAGGAAAGCTGTTGTTTGGCCCGGCGGGGACACTCGTCTGGAAAGGACTCAGAGGTTTGTTGAAAGTGCACCCGGACTTCGTCATGAAAATGATGCTCAAAGAACTGACGACGGAAGATCCTGAAAAATTACTAAAACAATTATCCAGTCAAGATCGTAAGTTCGTTTATGAAATGTTAGCCACTTCCCATTCCGGAAAGGGATTTTCCGCTGATTTGGAACACCAGCCGATTGATTTATCTAATCTAACCGTCCCTGTATTAGGTATGTACGCCAAGAAAGATGGCAGTGTTCATTATTCGAATGCTATTCTGCTGCAATCACTTGTCCCCCATGGTGAAATTTATGAAGTACCGGCAGACAGCCACCTAATCTGGATTGGAGAACACGCAAATGCTGTCTGGCGAAAACGTCTGGACTTTTTACAGAAGCATACGAGAAAGCCATCTGCAAAACAAACTGTGGAGAGCCTTTAAAAAAAGCTGTTTCCAATGGCTTAGACCAGCCTTTGGAAACAGCTTTTTATTAATCATCTTGTTCGGTCAAAATCACCGGGCCATCGGCGGTGATGGCAACTGTATGTTCATACTGAGCAGACAAGGAACCATCAACCGTTCGTGCCGTCCAGTTGTTGGTGTCCATCTTGCTTTCCCAGCCTCCGATATTTACCATAGGTTCAATGGTTATTACCATACCCTCTTTCAAGCGAGCGCCTTTTCCTGCTTCACCAAAGTGAGGGATGTATGGATCCTCATGAATCGTTTCACCGATACCATGACCGGTGAAATCGCGGACCACCGAATATCCTTCGCCTTCCACATAACTTTGAATCGCATGACCAATATCACCAATACGGTTGCCGACACGAGCCTGCTCAATCCCTTTATATAAAGATGTTTTGGTTACGTCCATTAATTTCTGTGCTTCTTCACTGATGTTGCCGACTGGATGGGTCCAGGCGGAATCCGCCAATCCGCCGTTTAAGCGAATGACCATATCGACCGTCACAATGTCTCCATCTTTCAATTCATCTTTTCTCGGAAAACCGTGGCAGATCTCATCATTGATCGAAGAACAAGTGGCAAATTCATAGCCTTGGTAGCCTTTCTGTTCAGCTGTAGCTCCGTGCTTCTCTAAATACTTCTCGACGAAATTTTCTATATCCATCGTCGTGATGCCAGGCTTGATAAAAGTCCGCAATTCTTTATGCACCTGTGCCAGCAGCTTACCAGCTTCGTGCATTAATTCGATTTCCCGTTTGCTTTTTCTTTTTATCATATTCTGTTCCCCTCTTTCCAATATATCAATATCCTTCAACTATTATAGATAATAACGAAATATAATGTGATAGGCTAACCATACGCTATTGTATCAGATTGATTGCTAAACACCACAATACAGGCAGCTGACATACCTGTGAACGCACCAGAATTCCATCTTACTCAATTTTTACTATTTCCTCTATTTACAATAACAAAAAGATAGGCTACTGTATTCAATAAATTAAAAGAGGTGGATAACAATGGAAATATGTCGTTTGTATTCGGAAGATGCCGCCGCTTACTGGGACCTTCGCTTAGAAGCACTGCAGACTTCTCCTGATGCATTTATCACTACCTATGAAGATGCTGTAGCCAAGGAGAATCCCATCGCGCAAGCAGCAGACCGGATGACTAGTAATAATAATTTTACATACGGAGCTTTTATTAATTCCAATCTGGTCGGCACGGTAACCATGCTGCGTCAATCCCACAAAAAGTTTTCTCACAAAGCTGATATCCTTGCTATGTATGTCTCCCCTCACTCTCGTGGAAAGAATATAGGAAAGTGGCTGCTGCAGCAAGCTATCGAAGATGCAAGACAAATAGGCATAGAACAGTTACTTTTAGGCGTTGTGTCTACTAATGAACCAGCTGTTCGTTTATATCAATCCCTCGGATTTACTGTGTTTGGAACTGAAAAGAACGCCATTAAAGATGGCAGTATTTATTTTGATGAATATATGATGGTCCTATTTTTAACGTAATTACTACTTTCTAACCATTTACTACCATACACAATGAAACTTATTTCCAGGGAAATCGTATATATACAGGAACATAAAGAAGGTGGGATTCGATTGATTACAATTAAAAACGTGACGAAAGAATATGCAGGGAAAACAGCAGTCAAAAACCTGGACTTAGTCGTCCCCGACGGAAAGATTTTCGGGTTCCTTGGTCCGAATGGAGCCGGGAAATCAACTACAATTAAAATGATTACCGGTATACTCCCAATCGACAATGGGACAATTACCGTGAACGGTTATGATATTGCCAGCCAGCCGATTGAAGCGAAGAAGATTTTCGGGTATGTACCAGACAGCCCGGACATTTTCCTCCGCTTAAAAGGGATCGAATATTTGAACTTCATCGGAGATATATTTGATATTCCAAAAGATACCCGCGAGGAAAAAATTGAGGATTTGACGAAAAGCTTCGGGATATATGAAGCGCTTGACGACCATATCCAAACCTATTCCCACGGTATGCGGCAAAAAATTGTTGTCAGTGGTGTACTACTGCACGACCCTGATGTATGGATACTAGATGAACCGTTGTCCGGACTTGATCCAAAGTCATCCTATACGTTAAAAGAAATGATGAGAGAACATGCTGCCAAAGGAAATACTGTCTTTTTTTCCACCCATGTCCTCGAAGTAGTGGAGCAATTATGTGATGAAGTAGCTATCATTAATAAAGGTAAGCTTCAGTTCAGAGGTAATATGAAGGAAATGAAGGAACAATTTAAAGCTGATGAAACACTGGAGAAAGTCTTCCTGGAGCTGACCAGTAATGAATAAGACGCTCCGCTTAATCCGAACGATGTTAAAAATGCAGTATTCTTTGGCAGGCAAAAGCAGCGGAGAAAAAATCGGATATGTTTTGTTAGCAATATTTTTGATTCCTTTTTCAGGCATTATCATCAGTGTTCTGAATGCCATCGTAGAAACACTATACGACCAGCTGGCGCCGTCAGGAAATGAAAACGCACTGCTTGGTCTATTGTTCGTCGGGATGACCATTGTTCTGTTGTTTGTCAGCTTGAGCTCGGTTCTAAGCTCCTTTTATTTTGCTGAAGACATTGAGGGTTTTATTCCCTACCCTTTCCATCCCTACCAGCTGCTAGCCGGAAAAGCCGCGGCACCATTCATCAACCTGTATGTAACGAGCGGTGTCCTCATGGTACCTATCTTGACGTTATACGGCATCCATAGTGGCGCTGGATTTACCTATTACATATATGCCCTATTACTGTTCCTTGTTTTTCCAGTCATTCCTTTTACGATGATGTCCATTCTATTGATGTTTTTCATGCGCTTTGCCAATATAGCAAAAAATAAAGATCGCACTAAAGTGTTCGCCGGTCTGCTTACTTTTGTATTTATAATCGGCTTCAACGTTATCATCCGTCTGAATCAAAATCCCGAACAGACCGCTGAAGGAGCCGCACAGCTCATTCAACAGCAAAATGGATTGTTGAATGTAATTACTGGCATGATCCCTACCGCTTATTTCAGCACAATGGCATTACAAAATGCAAAAGGGTTAAATGGATTATTTTTCCTAGTGGTGATTCTCGCTATTTCTGCAGGAGCTATCTTCTTATTCCTAACTGCAGGTCAAAAGTTTTATTTCAAAGGTGTGCTCGGCCTTACAGCAGGAAGTACGAAAAAATTCGATTCTGGGAAGGTCGCTAAAAAAATTAAAACTCAGCCCGTGTTTTTGGCATTACTTTTGAAAGAGTTACGAATTATTTTCAGAACACCGACATTCTTCATGCAGATTGTTGTGCAGAGCTTATTTGGACCGGTCTTTTTGATCGTTATCCTGGTTTTTGAAAGTTCCTCGGGATCAATAGGAGCACTTGGCTCCATGCTAGAACAGTTTGATGGTAAAGCTCCCCTGTTGTTATTATTTATCTTTACGTTGTTCATTTTAGGGGTCAATCCAGCCTCCTACTCATCTATTTCAAGAGATGGTCGAAGCTGGCCCGCTAATTTGTACTTACCTGTCCCGGCAAAAACTGTGATTTTCAGCAAAGTGATGACAGCCTGGCTGATAAATTTGCTTTCGATCATTTTATTAGCGGCAGTAGGCCTAATGGTCGTTCAGATGCCCCCTGCATTATTTACTGCCTGGATTACTTTGACGTTTTTAGCAAGCTGGTTCACCAGTCTGGTAGGTACGGCACTCGATTTGAACGACCCTAAACTCAATTGGACAGATGAACAGGAAGTATTCAAATCACGGTTTATCAGTCTCATAGCATTATTAATTGAAATGGGGACGTTTGGATTTATCGTTCTGCTATTATGGAATATTGACTCCCTTCAAAGTCTGTGGATGACATCGCTCTTACTCGCCTTATTATTGGCCTTTGCTATTGTCATCAGTCACATAGCACTACAAAAACTAATCCGTACTAAGTTTCTAAAAACCCGTTAAACGTACAAAAGCGCAAGCACCTTGCTAGTAATGACGTTCGACTAAAAACGGCACGTCCTCAAAAAAGACTTTGTCTTTTTCTGCGATGTACTTTCGCAGAAGTAGTTCTAGTGTGCCAACGTCGAACTGACCTGCATCCTGCAGGCCTCCGACAAGCTTAAGACAAGCCTCGCCGTGACGTTTTTTGTACTTTTAGACCAATTAAGTTTATTAAGGTTTAAAGTATAAGTAAAACTAAGGCTTTCGCCATAAACCATTGGCGATAAGCCAAGTTTTTCTAATCACAGAGAGGATTGACTTAAGACCTCGAGGGGGTAGGCGCTGGCCGATGAAAACGCCACGTCCTGTGGCATCATCGGCACTAGCACGTCCTGTGCGTCGGAGCTGGATGTAACCCACTACTTAAAGTTATCTACAAAAAAGAAATTTTATAATTTCCTAAACTAAAAAAACGCTTGATCCCTGTAGAAGTTCAAGCGTTTTTTTATAATTCATTTTACAATCATGACTGGACATTCCGCGCGTTTCGCCACTTTATGGCTGACACTTCCTAACACCATTTCCTGAAGCGTATTAAGACCTCGGCTTCCGATAATAACAATGTCAATATCCTCTTCATTGGCATACTTGACGATCGTTGGTCCTGGTTCTCCCCGCTTTAGTACTACTTCATAATTGACGTTCGCTTTTTCCAGACGTTCCTCTATCGGCTTCAGACGTTCAAGCCGCTTCATATCGATCGTAGCCTGGTTCCCTTCCACAAGTACATCATGTTTAGAAGTATCTCCATCGACAACATAAATGACCGTAATATGGGCATTCCCCTGCAGCCTTGCAAGCTCAGCTGCCTGTTCTGCTGTACGGATCGAGTGATCTGAACCATCAGCTGCAATTAAAATATTCCTGTACATAGCTTACTCCTTCTTAATTAAATTCGTCTTTTCATTTTATCACTTTTCAACTTAAACAAAAGATTTTTTCCTTATGAAATTTTAACTACATAAATAGTAGAAACTTGATTTTGCTAATATACGAAAGTAAAACGGAGTATATGTAAGCATGTATCGAAATCATGCGCTTACATGCGATTACCACTTATTGTTCATGCGTGATATAATCAGTTCCGTTCTTGCCGGAAATAGCACTGTTATGGGCAGTGCGACATTTAAAATTTAGAAAAGAGGTGCAGCATTGAACGTAGAAACAATTAAAAATCAATGGTTTGGAAACGTGAAGAACGATGTGCTGGCAGGCCTGGTCGTAGCCATGGCCTTGATTCCAGAAGCTATCGCCTTCTCGATCATTGCCGGAGTCGATCCGATGGTGGGTCTTTACGCTTCCTTCAGTATTGCTGTGGTCATCGCTTTTATGGGTGGACGCCCCGGAATGATATCCGCTGCGACAGGAGCTATGGCGTTATTAATGGTGACATTAGTAGCAGAGCATGGATTGCAATACCTGCTGGCCGCCACTATTTTGACAGGTATTATTCAATTCGCATTAGGTGCTTTGAAAATTGGACAATTTATGAAATTCATCCCACGTTCCGTTATGATCGGTTTCGTAAACGCACTTGGGATCCTGATTTTCACTTCCCAGCTTCCTCACTTTGTTGGTGAGAGCTGGCCAATGTATGCTTTAGTTATCGGATCTTTAGGTATCATTTACCTTTTTCCTCGAATCACTAAAGCTGTACCAGCTCCGCTAGTAGCTATTATTGCTATGACAATCCTGGTCACTACTACGGGAATGAATGTGAAGACTGTAGGAGATATGGGAGAACTGACTAGTACCTTGCCAATCTTCCTGATTCCTAATATTCCGTTGACGTTCGAAACATTGCAAATCATTTTCCCAACCGCTTTAGCATTAGCTTTTGTCGGTTTGCTGGAATCTTTACTAACTGCGCAAATCGTCGACGATATGACGGATACACTAAGTGACAAAAACAAAGAAGCACGCGGACAAGGTGTTGCCAACGTCGTTACTGGTTTCTTTGGTGGTATGGCAGGCTGTGCAATGATCGGTCAATCTGTCATTAATGTAAAATCAGGGGGACGCGGCCGGTTATCAACGCTTGTCGCTGGTGTGTTCCTAATGTTGTTGATTATCGTATTCCAAAATGTATTAGTTCAAATACCAATGGCCGTGCTCGTCGGGGTTATGATCATGGTTTCCATCGGTACATTCGACTGGAGTTCTTTAACGAAGCTTCACGTTATGCCGAAAACAGATGCCGCTGTCATGATTGTTACCGTTGTAACGGTTGTTAAAACGCATGATTTATCCAAAGGTGTCCTCGCTGGTGTCATCTTAAGTGCCATTTTCTTCGTAGCAAAAATTTCTTCGGTTCATGTAGCAAAGAAATTCGAAGAACAAACACGTACGTTGACCTATACAGTAAAAGGACAAGTATTCTTGGCTTCTGTCGATAATTTAATAAAACATTTTGATTTCAATGCAGACGCAGATTACGTTAAAATCGACTTCAGCCATTCCCATGTATGGGATGATTCCGCTGTTGCAGCAATCGATAAGCTCGTCCTCAAGTTTCGTGAACAAGGTAAAGAGGTTGAAATTACCGGCTTAAACGAAGACAGTTCAAAGCTTGTTAAACGACTTGGTGTTCATAATAAACCAAACGCTTCTTTATCTAACCATTAACTGAATTTGCAATTAAATCAACAAAAGCTTAGAGTTTTTATATACTCTAAGCTTTTTTATAATGACAGGAAATGTTGCATTTGACTTCCTAAAGATCATCCATTACTAGCTATTTTTTAGCTTTCTCACCTGGCCGAGCACCATCTGATACTCTTCTTCTAGCTGACTAATATCCTCTCCTTTAGCTGCCATACTGATTTTACTAATCAGTTCAGTCAACTTTGTTTCTAACGTCATTAAATCGTACTCCTGCTCATCAGCCTGTTTCGGCTTCCGTTTCTCTTTTTCATATGCATGGAGACTCCCTTCAAAACTATTGACCGTTTTGTTCTCCAGCACCCATAGATGGGTGGCTGTACGGTCTACAAACCGCCGATCGTGCGTGACGTATAAAACGGTACCCGGATAGTCACGCACGAGACCTTCCAGTGCCTCGATCGCCTCCAGATCAAGGTGGTTGGTAGGTTCATCAAGTATTAATAAATTGTAGTCGCCGGTCAGCAACCGCGCGAGAGCTACTTTGACACGTTCCCCTCCGCTCAGGACGCCAATCGTTTTATGAACATCATCCTCTTTAAAACGCAGCCTTCCAAGTATGATTCGTAATATATGTTCCGGAAGCTGGCTAGTTGACCTGACAAATTCCAGCACACTTTGCTGATTCGGTAGTTTTTCCAAAGACTGATCAAAATGCCCGACTTTCGTCCGGGCGGCAAAATCAATGGTATCTCCGCCTGCAATCAGCTGGCGGATCAATGTCGTTTTCCCACTGCCATTTACGCCAATGAGCGCTGTTTTCGACCCTGTCTTCAACTTCAAGGATGAGACCTCGTATAATTTCTTTTCTTCTATTGTTCCAACAACCTCTTTCGCAATAAGCAGCTGCTTGCGGTGGATTGGTGATTGAAGGATATAGTCCATTTTTACTTCATCCCACTCAAAAGGTTTATCTACGTTTTCCATCCGTTCAATCCGGCGTTCGATAACCTTTGATACCCGCTCAATTTTCTTTTGCTGACCGGCGGCTTTGTTTTTACCAAGCTGCCATTCCGAGTTACCCATCCTGGACGGGGGTTTACGCATTCCTTTTGCCTGGTTCCGCTTGATAGTCAACCGTTCCGTCAAACGCTGCTTCTCTTTTAAAAATTTTTCATGCGCTTCCTGCTGCTGCCTTCTCTGCTTTTCTTTTTGTGCCGCATAAAAGCTGTAATTACCCGCGTAACTTGTGATTTTCCCATCTTCCAACTCCCATATTGCGGTACATACCCTATCCAGCAAACTTCGATCATGAGAGACAATGACAAACGCTCCGTAATGGTTTTCCAATTGCTGTTCCAGCTGTCCGATGTGGTGCCAATCCAAATTATTGGTCGGCTCATCTAAAAACAATAGCTCCCTCTTTTCAGTAAATATCCGATCCAGCTTTGCTAACGTTTTTTCGCCTCCACTTAAAGAGTTCCATCTCTTGTTCTGACTACCGATATCGTCCAATTGCTGAAAACAGCTATATTGCGTATGAAAATCAACTTGCGGTTTCATTTCTGTGGCTCCGGTCAGATAATTCAATAGCAGCGTTTTTCCCTGACCATTTTTCCCTACCAGGCCGATCCGGTCGCCTTTATGAATCTTCAACTCATCTATATCCAGTAACTTTCTGATACCAATACTATATTCAATATTCATCGCCCTCATAAAAAGCATAAAAAAACCTCCCTGATTATTCAGAGAAGTGGTGTCACATCATTACTTATACAGATAGACGGAAGGACAGAATCCCTCTGCTGCGACTGGTCAAGCAATGATATCCAATTTTGGACAGACTAACCCCATCTCCGAACGAGTGAATGTGTTTATTCAAATCTCGTCTAAGTAATAGGATTAGTACTTCATTGCTCTAAACTTCAGTCCCTTCTTTTTCGTTACAACTATTATATGATAAAAATGTATGCGGTTGCAACTAAATTTTGTATCACAGTTGAAGCAGGAGAGTGCGTATGGTCACAGACTCCTGCTCATTGAAATCAACATTAAATTTATAAACTTTATTCCTTAATTAAATCATAGAGCTTATAAACTTTTCCGTTTTCTATTTCGTTTGGTTTATTCAAGAGATCCATTAACACAGCAGATACCGTATCCGGACCCCGAAGTTGCCCTTCTTTTTTCAACTGTCTGAATTTCTCTACATCCCGGAACGCATCTTTAGAGGCGGAACGAATGACATCCTGCATGTCTGTGTCCATCACCCCCGGACTGTAGGCCAGGATTTTATGATCGCTATCTTTTGTTTCAAGTTCCGCTGCCACAGTGGCTGTAAATTGATTGATTGCCGATTTTGTGCTGTTATACGTACTCCATCCAGGTGTTGATTTTTCAGCAGCACCAGAAGTTATGTTGACCATTGTCAGCTTTACATCATGAGTATCGGCATAAGATAAGAGACTGTTCGTCCATACAATGGGCGCCACCAGATTAACCTGCACATGCTTCGTCACCTGATCCGTATCCAAATTCCCAACCGTCTCGATTGGCTCAATCATGCCAGCATTATTAATCAGGTAAATATGATAAGTCTCTTTGTTAAAGTGCTGCTCAGCTATTTTCTCAAAGCATTCTTTCGCTTGCGCACTGTCACTCAAATCACAGGAATAGTGGTGATAATCCGCTTTCTCATTCTTTGAAAACTTCTTTAATTCTTCACTTCCTGAACGGGAAATGCCAATGACATCTATCCCATATTCCATAAAATCTTTAGCAATGGCTTCCCCTAGTCCTCTTGATTCACCGGTTACAATTGCAAACTGCATTTTATCCCCTCCGTTTTTTAATTAAATAATTGCTTCTCTTTTACCATAAAATAAATAGAGCCTACCGTCGAACTTTACATCCCAATAGGGTAAGTATATGCTTAGTAAAGCATCAGTTATTGTTATTAGCTTAAGGAGCCAGCACAATGAAACACTTGATTCTTTTTATCATTTACCTGGCTGGAATCGTAATTTCCAGCCTTGGTTTAGCTATGATTATCAAGTCAGGATTAGGCGTAGGTCCAGGCGACAGTGTGGCAGTCGGAATCTCCATGCATCTCCCTGTCTCGGTCGGTACCGTATTAATCATCAGCTTTATCATATTATTATTAATCAACGCCAGGATCGAAAGAAAACGTCCCGTTTATGAATCGATCCTCCCTATCGTAGTCCGGGGATGGACTTTAGATATTTTTCTTTACAAGGTACTAACTGAGGGTTATGACCTCTGGTGGTCTCAATGGCTTGTTTTCACACTAGGATTGCTGGCAATGGGTGCAGGAATCGCACTATACCTGCGCACACCGTTTCCACGAATTCCATTGGATCACTTTATGATGATTGTCAACAAACGAACAAACCAATCCAAAAGTTCTGTTCGAATATTTGCTGAATCAGGCCTGGCCCTGGTCGGGTATTTACTTGGTGCGCCTGTTGGTATCGGAACACTTATTGTTGCCTTATCGACTGGACCGGTGATACAAATGTTTTTCGTCCTATTCCGACCACTCATCAAACTCTGGGGCATCCACGAAAGGGAAAAAATGTTATAAAAAAGAACAAAAGCAGCCTGCACGCGCAGGCCGCTTTCTTATGCTCTTGCCTTTCTTCCTCTTCTTTCCACTGGCACGCCGAGCTTATCTCGTTTAAGCAGGAACTGCAAGCCAAGGATTAGAGCAAATACGGATAAACCAATAACATCAGAATAACCGCCAGGATAAATTAATGTCAGTCCGCCTGCTAAAGAAATGATCCGCTCAAACCACATCAGTTCACGGAACCAGTAGCCGATTAATCCGGCACCAATAGCAAGCATTCCACAAATAGCGGTAAAAATGATCCATAACAATTCTGTTGTTGTTGTATCAATCATCAATAGCTTCGGTTCTAATACAAACATGTACGGAATGATGAAGGCAGCAATTGCAAGTTTTGCGGCATTCACCCCGGTTCGAATCGGCTCTGAGCTTGCTACCCCGGATGCAGCGAATGCAGCAAGCGCTACCGGAGGCGTAATGTCCGCCACAATACCAAAGTAGAAGACAAACATATGCGCCGGCAGGTCAGCAATGCCTAACAAAATAAGAGCCGGTGCGGCAATCGTAGAGGTGATGATGTAGTTCGCCGTCGTTGGTGAACCCATCCCTAATATAATTGCGGCAAGCATGGTAAAGAACAACGTCAATAATATTTCTCCATTGGCTAATGATACTAAGCTGTTTGCAAGTTTCAATCCAAGTCCTGTTTTAGTGACGACCCCGACTATGATACCGGCAGCTGCTGTAGCAGCTACTACTCCTAGGGCTGTGCGGGCCCCATCAACTAAAGCCTCGATCGATTCTTTGAAATTTCCATCAAAAAGATAACTGACCAGGATGGTTACAATTGTAGCTGTAACCAGCGAACTAGTAGCTGAAAATCCGCCTGTAAGTGAGCCATAAAGCCCCATCCCTACGGCTACGACACCAAATACGATCGGATATATTTTTCGGAATTTTTCTTCTCTCATCATACCTACCAGGATAGTAGTAAGAATTCCATAAATAGCAGCACGCATAACACTTAGACCACTGCTCAAATAGAAAACGATAGCCACAATTGGCAGGAGGAGATAAATTTTCTTGAAAACTTCTTTCCTATCCGGCATTTGATCATCTGACAATCCACTTAAGCCAGTACGCTTCGCTTCAAAGTGGGTCATGATCCAGACACCCGTAAAATATAGCAAAGCGGGTATTGCAGCAGCCTTAGCGATACTCCAGTAATCCATTCCGATGAACTCAATCATAAGGAACGCCGCGGCACCCATGATTGGAGGCATTAACTGACCACCTGTAGAGGCAGCAGCTTCTACCCCACCGGCAAATTCACGACGGTACCCTAACCGTTTCATCATTGGAATTGTGAAAGAACCGGAAGTAACAACATTGGCAACAGAACTACCACTGATTGTGCCTTGCAAGGCACTGGAAAAGATGGCGACCTTTGCAGGACCCCCTGTCCGCTTCCCGGCAAGTGTTACGGCCAAATCATTGAAGTACTGTCCGACCCCGGTCTTCACTAAAAAAGCACCGAATAATAAGAACAGGAATATGAAGGTGGATGATACCGCGATTGGTGTGCCCAGGATACCTTCTGTTGTGAAGAACATCGACTGCACCAGACTGTCCAGGTTAACACCACGATGAATCAAAAAGCCTGGCATTTGTCTTCCCCAATAGGCATAGACAAGGAAAAGCGCGGCAATGATTGTAATCGGCAAACCAACTGCTCTTCTTGTCGCTTCCAAAACGAGCAAAACAGCTAACAGGCCAACATAAAAGTCGAGTGTAGTCATGTCACCAGCACGCGTAATAATATCTTCATAAAATAGTGGCCAGTAGGCACCTACCCCAAAACCAAGTATAGCAAGGACTAAATCATACCAAGCTATTTTCCCTTTGATACGGTTTTTCTTTGTTGCAGGGAATAAAAGAAATATTAATACCAAGCCAAACCCTACGTGTATGGATCTATGAATCTGGGCAGGCAGCGGATTGAGTGTGGTTGTATATAATTGATAGATGGAAAATGCTAATAAGATAAAAAATACGATTTTTGCCAAGAGACCGGTCAATTCACGCACGGAAGACTCTGGATCGTACTTCTGCATGATTTCCTGTTGTTTTTCTGTAGATAGTGTCTCATCTTTCTTGCTCATGCACGTTCACTCCTCTCAAAAGTTCCCAGTTGTTGATATAGAGGGGCTGAATACGAACGATTGTCCCGCCATCTACATAGTCCTTCAGTGCAAACTGCAAGTCATTGTAGATGATCCTATGGTTCGCTTTAACCTGTCCGACGGAAAGATCGATGTAATCGTGTTCTCCCTTTAACCCTGTTATATAATACTTTCCATCTTTTAATTCAAAAGCTTCTCCCTCTGATGCATTCCCAGGCATCCCTACTGCTGTATCTTCGTAAATCAGCTGGACTGGTATCAGTTTATCGTCTTTCACTTTGTATTCCTCTATAACATCACTTAGATGAATCGAATGCGTAAATTTGATTTGAAAATGCTCACTTTCCTTTAAGGGAACAAAAACCGCAAATTCCTCTGTCTGTTTATTCTGGAAGGAAAGGACATATTGGCAGGGATAAAATAACCAAACAGCAAGACCGGCAAAAACAAGAAATATTATGAAACCTGCTGCTATTCCCCTATTCATATCTGCTCTTCGCATTCCGAAAATCCTTTCTCACAAGAAAAGATAGACCGATATCATATCGGTCTATCACAAGCCATAATCCTCTTTAAGGCTTTTTATTATTCGGCAGAAACGCCCGCTTCATCGAAGTATTTTTGTGCACCGGGATGTACGTCAATGCCAACACCCTTAAGGGCAGAATCAGCTGTAATCACTTCACCTTTACTATGTGTGATTTGATCCGTGTTTTCAAAAATAGCTTTCGTGATTTCATAAACAGTATCTTCATCCATATCAGAAGTTGTAACAAGCATTGCTTGTACAGCAACGGTCTGGATCGCTTCATCTAATCCGTAAGTGCCTTCAGGTATTTCATCTTCAGAATAGAAAGGTACCTTATCCATCAACTCCTGGATTTTTCCATCGCCGAATTTCACGATGTTGACATCCGTAGTTGCTGCAAGACTTTCTACCGCACCTGTTGGGGTACCCGCAGTGATAAATGCAGCATCAATAGATCCGTCCTGAATTCCGGAAGTTGAATCACCAAATTCCAAATCGCGCTTCTCGATGTCATCCATCGTCATATCATGGATTTCAAGAATGTTCTCAGCGTTCGCGTACGTACCGGATCCTGGTGCACCGACAGAGACGACTTTTCCTTTCAAGTCTTCCACTGTCTCAATGCCAGTATCTTTTGTGGTTACGATTTGAATTGTTTCCGGATATAGGGTCCCGATCGCCTGAATGCCTTCGATCGGCTCATCAAACATTACTTCGCCGTCTGCTGCATAGGAAGCAATATCTGTCTGTGTAAATGCCAATTCTCCATCGCCATCACGCAATTTTTTCATATTTTCTACAGACGCGCCAGTAGAAACTGCGTTAGCCTCTGCTCCATCTACATTCGAGTTGATGATCGTAGCGAAGCTTCCTCCAAGCGGGTAATATGTACCTTGAGACCCGCCAGTCAGAATGTTCATGAAGGATGCGCCGCCTTCATCGCCGCCACCTTCATCTCCTCCGCCTTCTTCACCGCCGCCAGCTTCTCCACCGCCGCAGGCAGCAAGGAACAAGGAAAGCGTTAACAACATCGCCATAGTTAAAAACCAATTTCTTCTTTTCATGATTAGCCCCCTCTTTCAAATAGTTGCTTAGTAGAATAATGTTAGCAAAAATTGATGAAATATTCAAACATTTCATCGGGTTTCTGCATAGGTTTCTTGCAAAAAGTGATACTTATGCAGCATATATATTCTACTATAAAAAACAGGAAATTCAAACTAAAACAAAGCAATCGCTTACTTGTAATTTTTTTCTCTCACTTTCAAATATTTCTATAGATAACGAAAAGCTCCTGCATTCCCACCTTATAAATAAATTAACCATAGATGTACAAACTAAAAGGTAAAGGACCGAGTGAAGGAGCAAGTTCCATGAAACGGCGCAAAAAGAACCGGACACCAAAAGAAGATGTTCAACTGGACACCAGCCTGGCGAGAGCAATCAGCAGCGATCTTGATAGTAACCTGGCCTTCATAAAGGAAACTTTAGGCAACGGCTCCGATTTGGTTACAAGACGAATGACTCTAAACAAAAAAGCCAAAGCCAGCGGGGCCGTCATTTACATTGATGGACTGGTGGATAAAAATACGGTACAGGATTTTATCCTCGAAGTTGTCATGGTAGAAGTACCATCTGAGGATTTATCTATCTCACCTATTTATGAAGCAATAAAAGATTCCACCCTCCCTATCGGGGAAATATATGAGCTGAAACAAATGGATGAATTAATACTCCGGCTTCTTTCCGGAGAAACAATTGTAGTGCTCGACAATGAAACCAGAGCGATTGCAGCAAGCACAAAAGGCTGGAAAGACCGTGGTGTACAGGAAACCACCTCAGAAAGCGTCATTCGTGGTCCTAAAGAGGCTTTTACAGAGACTTTAAGAACGAATACCGCCATGGTGCGAAGAAAGATCAAAGATCCAAAGCTTCGCATAGACGCCAAGAAAGTAGGAAAAATGACAGTGACGGATGTCAGTGTCATTTATATACAGGATACAGCTGAAGAAAGCGTGGTGAAAGAAGTACATGCCCGATTAGATAACATCGATATCGATGGTGTGCTCGAAAGTGGCTATCTGGAGGAATTCATTGAGGACCCTCCCTATTCTCCTTTTCCAAAAGTTTATTATACGGAGCGTCCCGATGCGATTGCTGCCGGGCTGTTAGAAGGTAAAGTGGCGATCATTACAGATGGAACGCCTAATGTATTGCTCGTACCTGCCTTGTTCGTAAATTTCATGCAGTCAAGTGAAGATTATTATCAGCGCTACGATATCGGAACATTCATCCGTCTGTTGCGTTTATTCGCTTTTTGTATCGCTTTATTCATGCCATCTTTGTATATTGCTATCACGACGTTTCATCAGGAAATGATTCCTGCTCCTCTATTGATCAATTTGGCTGCCCAGCGGGAAGGTGTCCCTTTTCCTGCTTTTGTGGAAGCTGTCCTCATGGAAGCTACGTTTGAAATTCTCCGCGAAGCAGGGGTCCGGCTGCCGAAAGCTGTCGGTTCCGCCGTATCGATTGTTGGAGCGCTTGTATTGGGAGAATCAGCTGTCCAGGCAGGTCTTGTATCACCTGCTATGGTCATTGTAGTAGCAATTACTGCAATCAGCAGTTTCGTCTTCCCTTCCTATAATATGGCTATCCCTGTTCGGATGCTGCGATTTTCTTTGATGATTTTAGCCGCAACTTTTGGGCTGTATGGTATCATCCTTGGCTTAATTGCACTAGTTCTCCATCTCTGCAGTCTACAGTCATTCGGAGTTCCTTATATGTCTCCGCTTGCTCCTTTGGTACCTAAAGATCAAAAGGATGTGCTCGTTCGCTTTCCTCATTGGGGATTGTTATCGAGACCTTCCTCCACCTCTCATCAAAACGAAAAACGGACCAGCGGTCGAAAGGGGAATGGAGAATGAACAATAATTTCTCTTTTCTTCCTATTAGCAAACGGCTGTTCATCACTCTAGCTTGTCTATTATTTCTCACGGGATGCTGGAACAGCCGGGAACTGGACGACCTTGGTATAGCGGTAGCTTTGGGTATTGATAAGACACAGGAAGGAAACTACTCGCTTGTGGTACAAATGATCAATCCTTCTGAAATTGCTACAGAAGCTCCTTCAACACGCCCGCCGGTATCTCTTTATCAATCAGAGGGGGAAACCATTTTTGAAGCATTGCGAAAAATGACTTTGAGTGCACCGAGAAAAATTTATATGTCGCAATTACGATTATTAATAATCGGACCTGGCCTGGCCGAAGAAGGAATCTTACCTACACTGGACTTACTGTACCGGGATCCTGAATTTCGAACCAGCTTTTTAGTGACCGTAGCTAAAGATATCGAGGTGGAAGCTCTTCTTAGTGTCATAACGGCCTATGAGAAAATCCCAGCCAACAAAATCATGGATAGTATTATAGCAGCTGAATCCCACTGGGCTGCAACTCATGGGGTTTATATCGACCAAATCGTCTCAGATATAAGGAGCCCAGGGAAAAGTCCGATTCTGACAGGTATTCTTTTAGAGGGAAGTGAAGAGGCCGGGAATAATATCTCCAATGTAGAGAACGTCGATTCTCCTGCTCGTATCCATGTTGACCACCTCAGTGTTTTCAAAGGTGACCGGATGCTTGGATGGCTGAACGAAGATGAAAGCAAAGGCTATAATTATATCGTCGGGAATGTAAAAAGCACCTTGATCAATTTTCCCTGTGAAGAGAAAGAGAGTGGAAAGATAGGAGTAGAAATTTTACGGACTAACGCCGCTATTGATGCAACAAAGACAGGCAGCAACCCCAGTATCACTGTGACGTTGGAAGCAGAAGGGAACGTGGGTGAAATCCAATGCGACTTGGATTTGACAAAACCGGAAACCCTTCAAGAGATTGCTGATAAAGCTGAAGAGGATATCAAAACGAAAATATCTGCAGCAATTACAGCTGCCAAGGAGCAGTATCAAACCGACATCTTCGGGTTTGGAAATACGATTGCCAGAAAAAACCCGACTTATTGGAAAGAGGTCGAAAAGAACTGGGATGAGCACTTCAAGGAAACAGAGGTAAAAGTGGAAGTGAAATTAGATATCAGAAGAAAAGGAACAATTGTACAGCCAGTTCAAAAGAAAGGATAGTGTGTGATGTGGCCGATTTTAGGTATTCTATCTGTTTCAACTGCCGTTTTTTTCATTGAAGTTCCTAAACTAAGAAAGAAGGATAAAAAGAAAGATTTAGTATATTTTTGTATATTCTTAGCTGCCGCCACGATTGTCAGCATTTTAGAGAGTATGGGTAAAAATCTGTATAACCCACTTGATTTGATCCAGGCTTTCTATGCTCCTTTCAATGCGTGGCTGCAAAGCATATTCCCTTGAATCTTTAAATGGAAAGTGAGGGTGGACAGTAATGGACAACAATGTAATCAGCCCACGTCAATTCATGTACCTTGTCATTCTGTTCCTAATCGGAAGCTCCATCCTCATCGTTCCTACCCCTTTAGCAAAATCAGCAGATCAAGATGGTTGGATAGCTTCTTTTCTGGGGATGAGCATAGGAGTGCTTTTCATCCTTCTTTACCATAAAATAGCAGTCACTATTGGAGATAGAACCTTTATTGAAGCTACCATTGATGTTTTTGGAAAATGGTTTGGGAGAGTCATTTGTTTTTTTCACCTTGCGTTCATTTATATCCTGGCATCTCTGGTATTGAGGAATATAGGAGATTTCATTACCACTCAAATCCTTGAAGAAACACCGCTTCAATTCACTCATATTCTGTTCATGCTTGTGGTGATTCTGGATGCCCGTTTAGGAATTGAAGTGATTGGAAGATCAGCAGAGATGTTCATTACCTGGATTTCCCTGCTGCTACTTTTCCTATTCCTATTTCTTACCCCACAATTGGAGATGGATAATGTCCAGCCTATGTTCGGCAGTGGGATAAAGTCTATGATTCAAGGTTCGTTTACGGTTATGAATACCCCAGTTCTTGAAATGGTAGTTTTATTGATGATTTATCCAAAAGTAAAGGAAAAAACAAAGGCAAGGCAGGCTTGGCTTTTAGGGTTACTTATCGGAGGAGGATTTTTGTCGATGATCACCCTTTTCAGCATCCTTGTGCTTGGCAGTGATTTGACGGCGTTGAATGAGTATCCGGTTTATGAACTGGCAAGCAAAATCAACATTGCAGGATTTTTAGAGGGAATCGAAATCATCGTTGCAATTGTATGGATGCTCACCATATTTTTCAAGCTGATCATTCTTTATTATGGAGCGGCTTTAGGGATTGCTCAATTCTTGAATATAGAGGATTACCGGGTATTATTGCTCCCTTTAGGCATGGGACTTATCGTCCTGTCTATCATTGTGTATCCGGATGTAGCTTACTTTGAAACATTTGTCCGAAATGTCTTTCCCTATAAAATAATGCATGGGCTCTTACTGCCATTCCTGCTTTTAATTGGAGCATTAATTAAAAAGAAAACTAATCTTAAAGGGAAGCCTGCCCTAAAAGGAAAGGTAGACAGAAATGTACAGGAATAACACAATCAGCCCGCGTCAATTCATGTATTTAGTCACCCTTTTTACAATTGGAAGTTCTATCCTTATTGTGCCCGGTCCATTAGCAGCTGGGGCACAGCAAGACGGATGGATTGCTGCCTTGCTTAGCTTAGCTGTCGGCATGTTATTGATATTCTTGTATCATAAAATCGGTATCCTGTATGAAAACAAAACATTTATAGAGGTCACCATCGATAGTTTTGGCCCCTGGATTGGAAGAGGCATCAGTTTGTTTTACATTTTATTCATCTATATCCTTGCCGCACTGGTACTAAGGAATATTGGTGATTTCATGACCACTCAAATCATGCCTGAAACACCTTTGCAATTTACTCTTATCCTTTTTCTATTAGTTGTCATTATGGGAGCGCGTTTAGGCATAGAGACCATCGGGCGTTCTTCTGAAATGTTCATCAGCTTTATCGTCCTGCTTCTGTTTTTCTTATTCTTGTTTGTAACACCCCAGATAGAAACAGATAACTTTCAGCCAATCTTTGGAAGTGGCCTGAAGCCGATCATTAGTACCTCTTTCACCATGCTTGGTACTCCTATTCTTGAGATGGTCGTTTTATTAATGATCTATCCCGAGGTTAAAGAAAAGAATAAAGCAAAATACGCCTGGGTTTTTGGAATGTTGATTGGCGGTGTTTTTTTGACAATGATCACCCTCCTAAGCATTCTCGTTCTCGGAAGCGATCTTACAGCTTTGAATGCTTATCCAAGTTATGAGTTGGCGAGCAAAATTAATATTGCAGGTTTTTGGGAAGGGATCGAGATTATTGTTGCTATCGTATGGATGGTGACTATCTTTTTCAAATTAATCATCCTGTATTACGCCTCCACAAAAGGAATCGCTCAATTTCTTTTGATTGACGACTATCGCACCTTATTATTGCCTTTAGGGATGGGAATGGTCGTTTTAGCGATTGTCGCTTATCCAGATGTCGCTTACTTCGAAAATTTTGTAGGCACTTCGTGGTTCCCATACGCCTTGACCCATGGCTTGTTTATTCCAATATTGGTGTTAGCAGGAGCGCTTATAAAAAGAAAAAGGAAGTCTAAGAAATAGACATCCATTATTTAATAATTTATTCGCGCTCCCATTTTACACGTTGAAGCCCATTCATTTTCAGATCTTCTTCTATCTCTTCTTCCAAGGATAGCTTCCTTAATATCTGTCCCTCATTCAGGGGTACAGCAACCGGTCCTTCTGTTTTGACTAGTTCGCGGTCTGCCAGTTTTTCCGCGAGCTTTTCCCAAAATACTTGCTCATCATAATTTTCAATGTAACGGGAGAGCAGTCTGGACTCATAATCTACATTTAAGTCTTTACAATCGATTTCCTCGTTCTCTTCAATCAACCCTTCCATCCCAGCTTCCTTATAATACTGGAACACATGATCACGAAGCGCTTCAAATTCTTCATCCAATTCTTCTCTTGTAGTGTTGATCATCCAGCCACTTAAAAACAAGGTTTCTACAAGCTTTTGATACTGCAATGGAGTTAAATCCAACTGAAGTTTCTTCATCATCATTTCCTCCTTTATATGTGCTGCTCTTTCATTGTACAGGAGAAACCATAGCCTGTCGCCAAGCGCTTACGGCGAAAGTACTTATACTTTAATCCTTTCACATGATTAATCTTTCTTAAAATGCAAAAAAGGCGGCCAATGATAGTTTGGCCGCCTCTGCTTATTTAATGACTTTTTTTATATTGCTAATACTAGGCGTTTTGTCTTTCCACACTTTCAAATAGTGAATTCGCCATGGGAATTCCTGCATCTTGTTCATAGGCATACTGCAGCTTTCGCGTAATCTCACCAGGTACACCGTTTCCGATTTTCTTACCGTCAAACTCAATGATTGGTGTAATTTCTGCCGTACTGCTGGAGATGAACATCTCGTCAGCATATTGGATATCTTCCACACGGAATGCATCTTCAACGAACGGAATATTTAAATCACGGCAAAATTGTTCTACGCGCATTCGTACACAACCATGGAGAATATTTTCTTTTGCCGGATGGGTATAAACTTTTCCATCACGTACGAGATAGGCATTCGAAGAGCTTCCTTCTGTAACCAAACCGTCCTTATGCAGAATCGCCTCTACACACCCATCCTCTTTTGCTTCCTGTTTGGCAAGCACATTAGGGAGCAGATTCAAACTTTTGATATAACACCAGTCCCAACGAAGATCTTTATGAGAAATGACAGATCCGCCGGTCCACATTCCTGCAAGGTTTCTGGGCAGCTCTTGCGCGTAAGCATAAAAGTTAGCTGCCACATCTAATGGAAAAGCGTGATCCCTGGCCGCTGAACCCCGAGTAACTTGCAGATACACTTTCGCATCCTTATCTACCATGTTTTTTTCTAACAGTTGATCCAGTAATTCTTTCAGCTCGTTTTTTGAAAATGGAAGAGCAATTTTAATTGCCTCTGCTGAGCGGAATAACCGATCAACATGTTCATTCAGCAGGTAGTAGCTGCCACCATAAACACGGATCACCTCATAAACGCCATCGCCAAACTGCAGTCCTCTTTCCTCAAAGGGATAGCTCAGTTCATCTTGATTCACAAATTCTTTCCCTGATAAAATGATTGGCTTGATTGCCATGTACTCTCTCTCCTTTACTTTTAAAGCGTATCTTATATTATAGTCTCCCAATTCGCACAGATTTTATAGAATTTCCTATGCATCTTCTTTCAGGGTGGAAGGGTGATTAGAGACAATCGTTCCGACATCTGTGCCTGCACATAATTCCTTCATAATACCCGGGTGGTCAAAATTGAATATATGCACGGGTAACTGATGGTCCCTTGCTAACAGTAATGCGGTTTGGTCCATCACCTGAATGTTTTTAAGTAATATATCATCATAATTCAAGTTCGTATACATTTTCGCATTGCGATTTTTATTAGGGTCAGCTGTAAAGACTCCGTCTACCCCTTGCTTTGCTACCAGGATGGCATCACAATTCAGTTCCACAGCACGCTGGACAGCTGGATAGTCTGTCGTCACAAACGGCTGGCCATTTCCTCCTGCACAAATGATCAAATAACCTTTCGCCAGGTGATGCATAGCTTTCAGGCGAATATAAGGTTCAGCAACTGCAGCAATCGGTACGGACGTCATTACTCTGACTTCCTGATTGGTTTTACTTTTCAAGACACCCCGGAGCATCAAACTGTTGATGACCGTTCCCATCGTCCCGATATTATCCGCTTCTACCCGGTCGATCCCCCAGGCTTCCGCCGTCCGGCCTCTGAAAATGTTTCCTCCGCCGACTACTATTGCTACCTCGATCCCTGCATCTATAAGTGATAATATCTCATTGGCTATATGGTTTAAACGATCATGGTCAAAGTTTTCATTATTATTTCCACCTAACGCACCGCCACTGATCTTAACTAAAACGCGCTGGTACCTCATACCATTTCCTCCTATTCTCCTGGGCCAAACATGCAGCAGAACTTCCTGGCATACAAAAAAAGAGCACGGCTGGATATGCCTATGCTCTCCTGTAAATAAAGGAACGATAATGACCATGTTGACCTGCATGTTGTATTCTCCAAGGCTGTTTCATCAAGATCGCTCCTTACTTCTTCAGATTTGTTCAACCATTATAGCATATTCAGAATTTTTGAAAAGGATAACTTTTTACCCATGTTTCTTTTTAACGGTTAATAGATATATACACCTTCTAAAAGATGTAAATAATTGGCGGGTTATAAGAAAAAAGATTTAACAAGTAGGTCTTTTCACCTGTTTTTCATGATAGTTTTCTCACAAAAACCGTAAGGAATATTTCCTTTTTTCCTGTTTTGGTATAATATGAAAATAATTAAGACTCGATATTCTGAGTCTTTTGAATAAAAAACACGATGGGGTCTGATTATGCACATTGGTAATCGCATTCAAATCATGAGAAACAATCGGAAGCTAACCTTAAAGCAAACAGCAGACACTATTACTTCTTCCAGCTATCTGGCTAAAATTGAGGAAGGCAACTACCCTCCCAGGCCGCATGTGTTGCAAGCATTAGAACGAAAATTCGAAGTACACCCGGGGTTTCTGACGAATTACGAACAACGGGATGAGGATGCGGAATATATTCTGCGTCTCCTGCTCTCCAACATAGTGCTTCACCCGGATAAGGCGAGAGAAGTTATTGAAGTCATTGAAGAAAACTACTTCGAATACCTGTCACCGATCAGTCTCGAAGCCACCTATCTCTGCTTGAAATGCGCTTATTACTACAAAATCAATGATACGAAAAATGCCATTGATCTTTATGAAGGGTACATCATCAACTATATTGATGAAACCGAACTGCGCTCTTATCCAAAGCTGGTAAGAGAAAGCTTCAACTATATGATGGCACTCAAGACTTTTTCAGAGAACATGATCAAAGAAAGCACCTATTATATGGAAATGTTTGTTGATTCTGTAGAGCAGGGAGCTATGAAAGCTGCAGTCATTTATAACATTGCTTTGTTATATGGTGAATTGAACTTACATAGTAAAGCAATTCAATTCGGGTTAAAAGCTAAGTTTATGTTCGAATATACCAAGAAATATGAAACTCTCTTATGCAAAACAAATAATCTATTAGGAGTTCAACACTTATATATTGAACAATACGAAGAAGCTCTACAATACCTTAAACAAGCTGAATTGACAGCTCAAAAATACGAGTACAACCATTTACTTGCAGATATCTACTATAATAAAGGTCTTGTTTACAAACAACTTGAAGACTTTAAAAATGCTGTTGATTTTTTAGAAAAATCCATAAACATTGATATTGAAGAAGAAAGCAGTTCTATATGGGAAACTTATAACACATTAATGGATATTTATTTAAAAACAAATCAAGATCTACGAGCAGAAAACTTATTTGCTATTGTTTCTAAAAAGGAAATGTTTGAATCTAACTATATCATTTATTTCGTTGAATTTATTTTGAAATTCACAAAAGATGATGAATACCTTTCTAAGTTGTTCTCAGCAATTGAATGTTATGAGAAATCGAATAATTATTCTGTGCTAATAGATGTTTACAAAACTCTTGGAGATCATCACTTCCAGGAGGGTAATTATAAACAATCAAGTATGTACTATCAAAAGACACTACATGCTACAAAAAAAATTAATTTTGGAGGAGGAGTTTAACTTGAAAAAAGCTACAAAATTGGTTCTAGTTTTGGGATTGGCTGCTATATTCGGTCTTGGTCTTGCTGAAAGTAATGTACAAGATGAAGCAGCTGACAAACCACGCGTAGGCGGTCTTAACTCAATCGAAATCACTGACTAATAGTAATTAAGAAAAAGAACAGGTGGAACCCTTCCACCTGTTCTTTTTTGATTCCTTTAAAAGATATGCATTTAAATTAACCGATGATAACTCGTTCAGTAGGATAGTGATAATGTTCTTTGATTTCTCTGCCTCTGATAATGAATAACAAAGAGAATATTCCAATCCTGCCTATAAACATGATTACAATGATGACAATTTTGCCTCCTGTACTTAGCTCTGGTGTGATGCCCATCGATAAACCAGTAGTTCCAAAAGCGGAAGAAACTTCAAATATGATTTCTGTCAAAGTGAATGCATCCTCAATCGTCGCCATAGTAATCACTGCAAATGCACAAATCAACGATGCAGTCATGATCACAATATAAGATCGAATAATATCTTGATGGTGAATTTCCCGGTCAAAAATCTTGATGGTTGTCTTTCCACGCGCAAAAACATAAAGGCTCAATACTGCAATCGCAAACGTAGTAGTACGTATACCGCCGCCGACACTGCTGGGAGAAGCCCCAATAAACATCAGCATTGCTATACCTAGTAAAGTTCCAGTAGCAAACTCACTGACATCCATTGTAGCTAGTCCGCCATTGCGTGTAGTGACTGATTGAAATAAAGCATAAAAGAAGCTTTCATGCCACTCTTTTCCGGCCAGGAAATTGCCTTGTTCAAAGATTAATATAAAAATCATACCTAAAGCTACCAACAGGAAAAATGTCGATGTAGTCAATTTGGTGTAAAGAGAAAAACGATAGTTATCTCCCTTATACGTTAAGAATTCTTTCAGTTCAATTAAAACAGGAAAGCCAATAGCTCCAAAAATCAATAATACTATATTTAAAAATTGCACAAAATAGTCATCGGCAAACGGGACAAGCGAGCTTCCTGTAATATCAAAACCTGCGTTCGTTGTAGCACTGACAGCAGCAAACGCCCCTTGATAATAAGCCTCCTGCCAGGTGGGAAAATATTGCAAGAAATAGGTACCCAAAATCAAAAAACCGATAAACTCAATGACAAGGATAAGTCCAAGTATTTGTTTCATCAGTTGAACAAGCCCAGAAAGAGTAGATTGGTTCTGATCCGTCATAATCAATTGTCTTTCCCGCAATCCGATCCGCTTACCAAAAAGAAGCCAAATGAAAGTGCCCAGTGTCATGATACCAATTCCTCCGAACTGAAGGATGAACATCAACACAATGTACCCTGGTACACTGAACGTATCTGCAGTAGAAACAACCGTAAGTCCGGTAACACTAATGGCACTGACGGCAGTAAACAGTGTATTAATAAAAGTCACATCGACCTCAGGACGATGGACAAATGGCAGGCTAAGCAAAATTGTAGCAATGAATACTGCTGATAGATAATATAAAACAATCTATTGGACAGAGGTGAACCGATGTATTCGATCAAGACTTTTCATTTTATGATGTTTTAGTTTAATTACATCTCACAGCTTTCGTCTTTTAATCTAATGACTATTATCCATACCCTATAGAATAAGCAACAATCCATTTCTTAGCAAGAAAAATTTCTATAAGATCGCCAGGATATATCGTTGCAAAGTTCAGGTTTATAAAAGTTCTCCTATATGTAAACCAGTGATAAAAGTGAGCAAACTGCCGATTAAGGAAAGAGATACATAAATCCAGACTTTTTTATAGCTCCCCTTCCGCACAAGCTCTACTGTTTCAACAGAAAAAGTTGAAAAAGTGGTGAAGGCGCCAAAAAAGCCTATTCCTGTCACTAGAAACCACGTATCATCATATGCATCTGCAGGAATTTCTCCATAAATAAGACCAAAAAACAAGCCAAGGCCAAAAGAGCCTATCACATTGACAAACAACATGGCTACTGGGACACGGGGATGCGGGAACCGGTTCATGATAAGGAGGCCAAACAGGTATCTTGCCATTGCGCCAAGGGCGCCTCCAATAGCAACTGCAAACATATTCATGATTCCCTCACCTTCCTATACCTTTCACTCCATTGTGTTCCCAGTATAAGCCCTCCAAAAGCAAGCAGTACGCCTCCGAATAAAGAAACTGTAAGATAAATGACGGAAGCCATAAAAGAGAATTGACTGCCGAGAACGAACGAGTCACTAGCTAATGTCGACATCGTCGTAAACCCTCCGCAAAAACCTACCCCAAGCCCTTTATTTATCCACTCTCGTGTGTTGCTATGCAGCATCCAGCCCGTAGCCACCCCCAGCATCAGACTTCCAGTAAGATTTTCAATAACCGTGCCTGTAGGGAGACCGGTTGATAATAACTCGAGATTAATCAAATATCTGAATATTGCTCCAATTGCACCACCAGCGGCAATAGCTGCTATGTTTTTATAAATCAACGCTCTCCCTCCTTTTTGATATGGAATTAGTATACCTCAATACTCTCCAATACAAAAACCCAGGAAACAGGATTCCGCCAGGGCTTTAGCATCCACCCTTCGTATAAAAAAACAACCCCTTAGCGAAATAGTCCGCTAGGGGCTGAGTGCCTGTTATAAAAACTTCTTCTGTACCTTTTTGCCACTGTAACTGAACAGTACTTCTTTCTTTTCGACTACCGTTTCCATGTGGACTGGACGCCCCCATAGCTGATAAATGTATGGCAGGGTCCGTTCCAAATATTCAAGATCAAGCTCGACATCTTCATAATGATGCTTCAGATATAGTTCCCCGTTTTTCAAGAAATCGCCGTCATTGACCGTGATATATGGGAATCCGCCGTTTACACGCATGGTTACCAGCTGGTCGCGGACAGCTTCATAATCTTTATCGGAAATCTTATAGTCCTTTCCCTGCTTTTGGAACAGATACAAATCCTCGTTTCGGCACAAATCTTTGGTGAGATAATTTCGGATGAAAGAGATATCTGACTCGATTTCACGAACTTCAAACATCTTTTCGCGCCCTGATCCAGGCTCGACTCCGCGCTTTTTCATCTCTTCCGTCGGATTGTCATAGCGTTCTTCAATATCTTCAAAGATTTTCAATCCTAAATAATATGGGTTGATTTGTGTTCGTGATGGCTGTACGACGCCTGCATTCAATTTTGCAAACTCAACCGCTTCACTGCTGGTGAGATCCATTTCCCGCAGGATTCGAGCGTGCCAGTAAGAAGCCCAGCCTTCATTCATGATCTTCGTTTCGAGCTGTGGCCAGAAATATAACATTTCCTGCCTCATCATTGTCAGCACATCGCGCTGCCACGGCTCCAATTCCCTGCTGTACTGCTCGATGAACAGCAAGATATCTTTCTCTGGTCTAGGTGGTAATTTTCTTTTTTTTCTTCTCTCAGGCTTTATGCTTTTGTCTGATGATTCACTGAGCTTCCATAAATCATCATAAGGTGTCGGCTTTGATGCTGGTTCATCGTCCTCTTCCATTTCTTCCACATCCCGCCAGGTCCACTCTAATTTGGGCCGCACCAAGGATGGATCGATATGTTCCTGGATAGCCAGTATTGCATTTAGAAAATCTTCCACTTCTTTCTTACCATATTTCTTTTCATATGCTGATATACGTTCGGCTGTTGCTGACATACTTTCCACCATATCACGGTTCGTGTTCTGGAAACGAACATTATTTTTGAAAAAATCACAGTGTGCCAATACATGAGCAACAATCAATTTATTTTGAATCAGACTGTTGGAATTCAGCAAAAATGCATAACAAGGGTTGGAGTTGATGACTAACTCATAAATTTTACTTAACCCTAAATCATACTGAAGTTTCATTTTGTGATATTGTTTCCCAAAGCTCCAATGGGAAAAGCGCGTCGGCATACCGTAAGCACCAAATGTATAAATGATATCCGCTGGACAAATTTCATAACGCATCGGGTAGAAGTCGAGCCCGAAACCCTCTGCGATTTCAGTTATTTCACTTATCGCTCTATGCAGTAACTGTTGCTCCTCAGATTTCAATTAGTTCTCCCCCTTATATGGTATTACTTCTAATGTATGAGGAGCCCGTATAGTTGATGAAAGATGCCAGAAAAAGAATAAATTCTTTCCTGTTTACGAAAAATATTATATCATGCTAATATTCAACTAATTAGTTGAATAGTTAATGAGAGGTGAAATTGATGGACGCAAGAGCTTTTAAAGATACGATATATAGTGAATTCACGCGCATTGGCAAGGTCTTGTCCAGTCCGAAACGAATAGAATTGTTGGATTTGCTGTCGCAGTCACCGAAGTCCGTTGAGACACTGTCCAGGGAAACAAAAATGTCTACCGCTAATACATCTAAACATTTACAGGCGCTATTGGATGCCCGGCTGGTTCGTTACCATAAAGAAAAAAACTTTGTGATTTATCAATTAGCCAATCCTAAGGTTGTGGATTTGTTATTTACCATTAAATCCATCGCGGAAGAGCAAATTGCTGATATAAACATCCTGCGGGAAGAATTTATCGTCAGAGACGATTCTTTAGAAACAATGGAGCTGGAAGAGTGGGAGAATCGTAAAGAAGAAGATAACTATGTGCTCATCGATGTCAGACCCAAAGCAGAGTACCTTAGCGGGCACCTGGAGGGAGCTATCTCCATTCCTATCGATGAATTGAATGAGCACTTTAAAAAAATTCCAAAGGGCAAAGAGGTAGTCGCTTATTGTCGTGGTCCTTATTGCGTTTACGCTACCGAAGCCGTTGAGCTTCTTCGATCAAAAGGGTACCATGCATCCCGATTGGAAGCAGGGATCCATGAGTGGAACCAATTTCAGGAAAGACAATTTCATTAAGGCTAGGGATTCCAATGAGTTTGCAAATAAATGAATTCTTAAACCCCTGATGAGGACTATCAGATTTCGTTTTCGAGAGGTGATAAATATGGATAACTCCTTAAATAAGATACAGGTGGGTGTAAAAGAAAACATCCTCCAATTCTCGCTATTAGTTGTTATCAACCTGTTTGTCGGGTCCATGGTTGGGTTAGAGCGAACGATTCTGCCCATCATTGGCGAAGAACAGTTTGGCCTGGCATCTACAAGTGCTGCTCTTTCATTTATAATTAGTTTCGGTTTTTCAAAAGCAATCGTAAACTTCTTCGCAGGGGACCTTGCCGATCGAATAGGCAGAAAGCACGTCCTTCTTCTCGGATGGGCTATTGGTTTATCCGTTCCCTTGCTTGTCATTTTTGCGCAAGCCTGGTGGGTCATCGTTTTTGCCAATGTGCTTCTGGGAATTAACCAGGCATTAACATGGTCGATGACGGTTAATATGAAGGTAGACCTTGCCAAGCCGACCCAGCGCGGATTAGCTGTTGGTTTCAACGAGTTCGCGGGTTATATCGGTGTGGCGTTGATGGCAGTAATTTCAGGTTATGTAGCTTCCACCTATTCGTTAAGTCCGGAACCTTTTTATATTGGAATTGCTATCGTCATTATCGGTTTCATTTTATCGCTCTTTGTAAAAAATACAGATAAACACGTAAAAGCCCAGGCTAAAAATGAAACACAACAACTGGCGGAAAATCTCTCCACAAAAGAAGTATTCAACCGGACTACATGGAAAAATAAAAACCTGGCGAGCGGCAGTTTTGCCGGTCTGACTACCAATTTAAAAGACGGAATGGCTTGGGGGCTGTTTCCGATATTCTTCTCTGCTGGTGGTTTGTCTGTCGGTCAAATTGGGACGGTAGTCGCTGTTTATCCAGCAGCCTGGGGATTCTTCCAGTTATTCACGGGCGTGCTTAGTGACCGCATTGGACGAAAGTGGCTGATAACATCTGGCATGTGGCTGCAGGCCTTGTCCCTGTGGCTGATTTTACTGGTCAACAGCTATTCAATGTGGCTTACTGGCGCTTTATTATTAGGAATCGGAACAGCTATGGTTTATCCAACGATTATGGCTTCGATCAGTGATGTCGCACACCCAGACTGGCGTGCTACTTCGATGGGTGTTTACCGTTTTTGGCGGGATAGCGGCTATGCCTTTGGAGCATTATTAGCAGGACTCATTGCGGATATGTTAGGGGTGAGCTGGTCGATCGGTCTGGTAGCTTTAATGCCTTTACTGGCCGGACTTCTGACAGCCATGCGTATGGATGAAACCCTAAAGAAATAATTGCAACTGAAATATAAAACCGACCAGCTTAAGCGCTGGCCGGTTTATTTTAAGAAGATAAGTTTTGACTCCAGTCGATGGTCACTTCGCCTTCCAGATACTTCTCGGCATCCATAGCTGCCATACAACCTGTACCTGCAGCTGTAACCGCCTGGCGGTATTTGTTGTCCTGCACATCTCCACAGGCGAACAGACCAGGAATATTTGTGTTTGTCGTACCTGGGGTCACCTGGATATAGCCGCTTTCATCGGTATCGACTTGCCCTTTCAAAAATTCCGTGTTCGGATTATGCCCAATTGCAATGAAAATGCCGTCCGCTTCAATAACTTCCTCTTGTCCGGTATCATTATCCTTCACTTTAAGGCCGGACACTTTCATACCATCAGAGATAACCTCCACTGGTGTCTTGTTCAGACTCCATGTGATTTTTTCATTGTTTTTCGCCCGATCCTGCATGATTTTAGAAGCGCGGAGTTCATGACGACGGTGCACGACATTCACTTCACTTGCGAACTTCGTCAGAAAATTGGATTCTTCCATTGCAGAATCCCCGCCGCCGACAATCAATACTTTTTTATCCCGGAAAAAGAAGCCGTCACACGTAGCACATGTACTGACACCTTTCCCCATATTCTCTTTTTCTCCTGGAATGCCGAGCATTTTTGCTGAAGCCCCGGTGGAGACAATTACGGTCTCAGCTTCCAGTTCGCCAAGTCCGTCTACAGAAAGCTTGAATGGACGTTCTGATGTATCCACATCTGTCACCCAGCCACGCTCGAAAGTTGCTCCAAAACGCTGGGCTTGTTTTTTCATATTATCCATCAGTTCCGGTCCCATGATGCCATCCGGGAAGCCGGGATAGTTTTCTACTTCTGTCGTCAATGTCAATTGTCCGCCTGGTTCCGGTCCTTCGATGACCAATGGTTTCATATTCGCACGAGCCAGGTAGACAGCAGCCGTCAACCCGGAAGGCCCAGTTCCTAAAATGATCGCTTTATGTGCCATTCGTTATTCCTCCTAAACAATTGCTTGGTTAGTTGATAGTATACCCAAAAACTGTGCACTTTTACTGAACTGCTTGTTGTGGTTCCATTATAACTATTAACCAAGCTGGATATTTTCAAAACATGTTAAGCTTTTCCCCTTAAAAAAATTAGCTTGCTCCCATGTCCCGCGAAAGTTCAAAAAAGCACCCCGGATCCAGCTTTGTTTATTCTCCTTCTTCGGCAAAACGTTTGATGCGTGCCTCGATTTCATCACGGACCCGTTGGAAGACCGCCCATTTCTCCTCTTCGGTGCCTTCAGCTTTAGCTGGGTCATCAAATCCCCAGTGATAACGTGTCACATGCGGTGGAGTCATGGGACACTTATCATTTGCATCCCCACACAAGGTAATAGCATAAGCGGCATTGTTCAGGATATCGTTATCAATAATATCAGAGGTATGATCGCTGATATCGATATCAACTTCCTTCATTGCTTTCACTGCATTCGGATTCAAACCATGGGCTTCGATCCCTGCTGATAATACTTTATACTGATCACCCAGGTACTTCTTTCCGAAACCGTCCGCCATTTGGCTGCGGCAAGAGTTTCCTGTACATAGGAAATAAATGACTGGCTTTTTAGACATAATGATTCTCCTTTTTTAACAAGATTTATATTAATAATAGCCATAGATATAAACCGATTAACGTAATGAAAAGGGTTGGGACAGTCAAAATAATCCCCACTTTGAAATAGTAGCCCCACGAAATTTTTACACCTTTTAAAGAAAGCACATGGAGCCATAATAAGGTAGCAAGTGAACCAATTGGTGTGATTTTCGGCCCTAAGTCAGAACCGATGACATTCGCGTAAATCAATGCTTCCCTGATTGTACCACTGGTATTTGTATCTGAGATCGCAAGGGCGTCAATCATGACCGTCGGCATATTGTTCATGATGGATGATAAGATAGCCGCAATGAAGCCCATTGAAATGGTAGCTGCGAACAGACCAGTATCCGCAGTCGCCTGTATGACATTAGCCAGGACATCGGTCAACCCAACATTCCGTAGTCCATAAACCACCACATACATCCCGATGGAAAAGAACACAATTGCCCATGGCGCTCCTTTCACAACTTTTGCCGTTTCCACAGCTGGACTTCTTCGTGCCATAATCAGGAAGAAAATAGCGACGATACCAGCAATAATCGATACGGGAATCCCGATGAATTCACTGGCAAAATAACCAACCAGCAAGGCACTTAATACGCTCCAGGAAAGCCGGAACATTTTATGGTCTTTGATGGCCTCTGCCGGCTTTTTCAATTGATCCATATCGTAATCAGCCGGGATATCCTTTCGGAAAAATAAATACAATACCAGGATACTTGCCCCTAAGGAAAAGAAGTTAGGTACAATCATACGAGAGGCATATTCAGCGAAACCGATATTGAAAAAGTCTGCCGATACGATATTAACGAGGTTGCTCACTACTAAAGGCAAAGAAGTCGTATCAGCGATGAACCCACTGGCCATAATGAACGGCAGAATCATGGTTTCCTTGAAATTCAAATTACGCACCATGGCAAGAACGATTGGTGTCAGAATCAATGCCGCTCCGTCATTCGCGAATAATGCGGCAACAATTGCCCCGAGCAAGGTGACATATACAAACATCCGAATTCCGTTTCCTTTAGCGATACGCGCCATATGAAGAGCCGACCATTCAAAAAATCCTATTTCATCTAAAATTAAAGAAATAATTATGATAGCAATAAATGCTAAGGTTGCATTCCAAACAATTCCTGTTACCGTCACGACGTCATTAAAGTCCACAACGCCGACGAGCAGCGCAAGAATTGCTCCTCCTACCGCTGTCCAGCCAATCCCAAGCCCTTTCGGCTGCCAGATGACCAGGACAAGCGTAATGATGAAAATTATAGTTGCTAATAATACGGAAGCCAAAAACTATTCCTCCTGTCAATCACATTGAATCCGTTTACCAGATTTCTCTAATGCTTCTAATTTTTCTTTTTGGTCCGGGATATGTTCCAGAACACTTACTACAAGTGGAAAGATCTCACTATTTTCATTCAGCTTATAAAAAATCCAGTGACCTCTGCGTTCTTCCTGGACCAGCCCTGCATCCCTAAGCTTTCTAAGGTGTTGGCTGATAGCTGGCTGACTCATCTGTAATATCTCGACAAATTCACAGACGCAGCATTCATTTCCCATAAGAAGTCCTACAATTGTCAACCGGGTTTTGTCACCGAGGAGCTTCAGCGTAGTTGCTGCTCGCTCAATGTCTACCATTGTTCTTTCCATTGCTCCACCTCCGCTACAAATCACTATATAAGCATATGCTTATATTTGCAACTGAAAATAACATTCTTTACATTTCTTTAATATTATTGCCTGCTAATTGTGAAATACAAAAAGCGTCCCCTAACAGGACGCTTTTCTTAGTTAATGAGCTTTCGGTTCGAATGTCTTACAATCGGTTTCTTTTTGATCTTCCGCTTGTTTTCCAGCATGACTGACCACATAAATTTCTGATGCACTGCATCGGTTACCTTCTACGTAATACACACAGTTATTTACTTCACAAAGTACATCTTGAGCCACTTTCCATCACCTCCCATGTTTATATTTTGCACGCTTACTTGACTCCACATGCCAAATAACTTACAGAGAGTTTTTCCCAATATAAAAACAGGCTGTTTGAAACAGCCTGTTCCGTAATTATTCTGCATCCGGGAAGATGCGATCAACCATTTCACCGAATTGACGGAAAAAGCCTTCTACCGGCTCTCCTCTATCTACATCATTGACATAGTTATCGGTCAAATCAGCAAAATCAGCATTAGCAGATACATAAACGTTGTCAATGTCATTATTTTGGTTCTTTACGATATCAGCGATTTTTTTCTTCATTTCATCACTTACATCACCGTCTTCGTTCTGACCAATATCCATTCCACCGTCGTCTCTCACACCCTCCGCGTTGTTCATCTGGTTGCCAAGGTCTGCATTGTTATTTTTTGCATCCTGGCCATCCATTACAACCGCTACATAAGCATTATTACGAGTAGTTAATACATTAGCACGCTTAACGCCTTCTACTTGATCAGCGATGGTTTCTGCTGCCTGTTCTGCAACTTCATAGTTATTGTTGCGGTTGTCATCGCGATCGTTGACATTCATGTTGTCACGGTTCGCCATGTTTTCCCCATCTCTTTCAAACTGGGTGTTTTCAATTCCATCGTTCAGGTTATCGTTTCGCGCCCCTTCATCATTAGCCTGGCAGGCAACCAGCGCAGAAGTCGCAAGAAGTCCAAGTGCAATTGCTTTTATTTTCATTTCCTGTTTCCTCCTTCTTATGGTTAGATATCGTTGATTATCTTTCCATAAAAAAAGGAAAATATACCGATGATTTTTTAGTTGGATTTAATTCACTTTAGAGAAAAAATAAATTGTTAGGAGAAACACCACATAATAAGGGAGACACCAAGTAAAGGAAGAGAGGAACTTTTGAAGAAAAGAGAGACAAAAATGAAAATAAAAGAGACAAATTTGAAGAAAAGAGAGAAAATAATCGAGGAAATGAGAGATAAAAAAAGGTGGAGGAAACATCCTCCACCTTACACTGTCAGGCTGTAAGCCCCCACCACATATTCAAAAAGACCATGTACAAAGTCAGCAAGGCATTTATAAACAGGAAGACTGCCGGAACGACTTTTAATACATTATCTATACGGGAATAGGAGAGCCTTATAAATACAACGGAAGCAATCAGTAATATATAATATGTAATGAATAATAGCCAGTAATTGCTCATAGGCTCACCAAGCCCAATCTCATAACCGATCGCAAAGATTGCCCAGACACTCAAAAACGATACAACTGCAATGGAAAACCAGCGCCGTTCGCCAGAAAAATAAATAATCCCGGCAATCCCTGCAGCTAATGTCACAACACCGAATATTTCCGTCAATATCACCATGACACGTAAGGCTGTATCAGTGCCGGCTACTGTGAAACTGAATAGCAGGAATAATCCAAACACAGCAATTCCCCAGACATTAGCGAAATACAACTGGTCTTTCCTGTCCATTCCTGTAAATAGTTGTTTTGTTCTTTCCATTTCCATAGCTGACTCAGCTCCTCCCCAACACGGATGTAATCAAAACGATTATACCATAAATTAAGCTGGTTACTCCGGGCTCGGGAAAAACCCAGAGTAACAACAGCTGGATCAATGTGTTTTTTTCGCTTTTGGTCCTTTTTTAGAGCGGTATTCTTTTCCTTTATTTTGGTCGCCGGAAGCAATTTCTTTACCGAACTCTTCGTTCATTTTTCCACCTGGAAGTTTACCGGTACGTTTGGGTGAACTTTGGTTTTTGCTTCCTTTACTTCCATTATGACTTGTCATAGTATCTGCTCCTTTCAATGGATTACCCTTATCTTCTGCCAGTAAAACCGTTTCATTCCGTTAAGTGTTGACATTTTTAGTACCAATCAACAAGGAAGATAGAACAGGATCCCGGATATAATAAAAGCAACCCTTCGCTTTAGAAAGGGGCGGAATAACGATGCATTACAGTGACTATGACAAAGCTTTATATTACACGCTTTGGGGACAATGGGACGACTTGTTAATTTTGATGGTACGGACGGAGGACCAATTCTTATCAAAAAAAATTGAAGTCTTCCTTCACGCATTTCATTATCACTCGACGGAAAAAGAAGTACTGGAATCCCATGAAAATTTACTATCCTATATCGACCATGCGATGGTATCGACAGCACCTGTCATGATGGTTTAACATTAGAAAAAACTTGGCTTAGTCTTTATGACGAAAGCCTAAGTGTTTCTCTTCAGGTATAAAAAAGCAGCCTATGAGGGCTGCTTTTTCTTATGGTCTAGGGTAGGTTTGTGTCAGTGGATGCAAATGTAATTCGTCAATCAGCATATGTTTTGGTACACCTGCCATATAGACGATCGACTCGGCAATATCTTCCACTTTGAGCCATTTTTCTTTTTCCGGTAGTCCCTGTTTACTATTCGCAAAATACGTATCGACCATACCGGGATTGATGGTTCCGACACGAATGCCTTCTTCGCGGACCTCCTGTGCCACTGCTCCCATAAATCCTTGTACCGCATACTTAGTGGACGTATATAAGGCTCCCGCTTCAGGGATTGTATAACGGGAAACATCGGAAGCCACGGTAATAATCGTGCCGAATTGATGTTTTTTCATAATAGGCAGGACGGCTTTGGTTGCAAGAAAAACACCCTGCACATTAATGGAAAATGTTTTTTCCCATTCTTCAACGGTAACATCTTCTACTTTTTTAAAAGCACCGATCCCAGCATTATTAATGAGTATATCAATTTTCCCGTAGGCTTTTTCTGTCGCCTGAACGACACGTTCAATATCGTTTTCTTTACTGACATCCGCGACAAATGACTGGATGTTTTCATAACCTTCTTCTTTTAAGCCTACTGCTGTCTCATGGATATTCTGGGAACTTCCAAGAATGGCAAGTTTCACGCCCTTTTCTGCCAACTGCCTTGCCACTTCTCTTCCTATTCCACGTGAGGCTCCAGTTACAATGGCAACCTGATCTTTTAACATCGAATCTTCCTTTCTTTACGTACGTTCTGGTTTCACCACGGTGTCTAATTTATAATCCAACTCGAATAAATCCCTTCTGCGATCATGGAGTTGTCGTACGGTTCCAGATTTACGCTGGCGCCTTAAGATTTCAAGATCGACATCACCGACAACGACGGTTTCGACGTTGGCATTACATTCGCCAACAATGCCGTCTCTT
Source organism: Thalassobacillus sp. B23F22_16 (assembly GCF_043496955.1). Lineage (NCBI taxonomy): Bacteria > Bacillati > Bacillota > Bacilli > Caryophanales > Bacillaceae > Thalassobacillus > Thalassobacillus sp. B23F22_16. Next base: position 51,068 of record NZ_JBIEKD010000016.1, read on the forward strand.
GCAAATTCAAAATCAGACGGAGTAAAAATCCCGGACTGGGCATACTGGATGTCCATATTTTCTACTTGTGTCAAGTTGCCGACTGTCCCAGCAATGACCGTGTACACTTGATTTTCAACCGCACGCGCCTGAGCACAATAGCGGACACGCAAATATCCTTGACGGTCATCCGTACAGAACGGCACAAAGATGATATTCGCTCCTTTATCGACAGCATAACGTGCAAGTTCAGGAAACTGGATATCATAGCAGATTTGGATGGCAATTTTACCGCAGTCCGTATCGAATACTTTTACAGCATCTCCCGGCTGGATTCCCCACCACTTTCGCTCATTCGGAGTGACATGAATTTTATATTGTTTTTCTATCGTACCATCTCTGCGGAAGAGATAGGAAATATTATAAATATGGTCGTCCTCTTCTACAAAATGTGATCCGCCGATGATATTAACGTTGTATTTCACCGCCAAATGGGTGAACAACTCAATATAATCTTCGGTAAATTCCGATAACCTGCGAACCGCCTGTGATGGGACTTTTTCTTCAAGAAACGACATCAACTGTGTGGTGAAAATTTCCGGGAATACAGCAAAGTCAGAACCGAAATCCGCTGCGACGTCTACATAGTATTCACACTGTCTCGCAAATTCTTCGAACGAATCGATGTTCTTCATCATGTACTGAATGACCATAATCCGGACCGGGTAGCTAGTCTTGAAATGACGCTTCGTTCTGGCACGATAATCAACATTATTCCACTCCATTAAAGTAGCGTACTTGGAAGACTGTGTATCATCCGGCAAGTAATTCGGATTGATTCGCATGACAGTAAACCCGTTCATTACCTGAAACGTCAGCACCGGGTCATAGATGCTTTTATTTAATACTTCTTCTACATAATCCCGCGGCGACATCTCCTGTTCGTATTTATGATAGTTAGGGATTCTGCCGCCAATAATGATACTTTTGAGGTTAAGTTGTCTTGCCAGTTCTTTTCTTGCTTCATAGAGGCGCCGGCCAATTTTCATCCCTCGGAATTCCGGGTGGACCATGACCTCAATGCCATATAAATTGTAGCCTTCATCATCATGATTCGTGATATACCCTTCATCGGTAATATCATCCCATGTATGTTTATCGTCATATTCATCAAAATTGACAATCAAACTGGAACAGCTCCCGATAATTTCTCCGTCATATTCCACGACGAACTGCCCTTCCGGGAAATGACGTAGGTGGCTTTCCAAATGCTCCCGCTTCCACGGTTCCATATTCGGAAAACAGACCGCCTGCAAATTCAATATAGCTTCGATATCTTTATCCTGGAGATTCCTGACCGCCAGTTTTTTTTCAAATTGGGATAAATCAAGTTTAGACATGCAATTTTATCCTTTCCTGGTAATCATTTTAGTCATAATATAGCTTACTGAAAAATGGATTCCTTTGTCTAGTTTTACCCGTTTACAGGTTTCCCTAACTGCTTATTATTTGCAACAATTAATTGATTGTATCGAGCAAATCCATATAGCTTAAACCTAATAAAATTCATAAAAGAGTACAAACTAGGATTAAGGAGGCGATCTATATGGCTGAACAAGTAGTGGCAGTAAGAAAAAATGGTGATGGGGATATCATAGAACTGAAGCTGTCTTCCGGCCAGGTTGTCGATTATAAGCAGGCCCAGCAGATGGCAGATAGTGGGGAGATCGAGCATGTTAACACCTTTCGTGGGAAAGATGGAGACAAACATCTAAGAAGTGATGCAGACGGAGACCCAACCAACAATCTCGATAACCTGCCAACATTTTAATACCAAAAAAAGAGCCTGCACACAAGCAGGCTCTTAATTATGGTCCAATGTTTCCTTACCGGCACGGACGATATTTGCCAGCTCCCCACTATAGTCGTTGGCGGGAAATTTAAGCAAGTCCTTCATCCCTCCATCAAAAACAAGCTCCCCTTTATCCATCAATAACAGTCGTTTACTCAGCCTGGTAAGCTCATACCAGTCATGACTGATATAAACGAGTGTTACCCCAGATTCATTCAACTTTTTTAGCCAATCAATGATTTCAACTTTGGCGGCGATATCTATTCCAGCCGTAGGCTCGTCTAATAGACAAATTTCCGGCTTGTGCAATAACCCAATACATAAATGAAGTTTTCGCTTCCATCCTCCTGATAAATCCTCTGTCCGTTGGTTCATCACCTCATCCAGTCGTAATACTTCCAGCATATTATTTAGGTAAGTATCATCGATTGCTGATGAACTGAGTTTACGCCAGGAATTGATTTGCTCCTTCACTTTCAACCCTTCGAACAAAGCGATTTCCTGGGAGATATAACCTATGCGTTTTCGAATGTTTTTCACCTGATTCCTGTAAGGGTAATCTTCAAAAAGCAACGTTCCGCTTGTCGGCTTTTCAATCGTAGCGAGCACTTTCAATAACGTTGTTTTACCTGCTCCATTCGGGCCAATGATACCAAGCGATTCCCCAGGTTTAATATGAAAGGTCAGATCATGAAGAATCGGTTTTCTTTTATAACTTTTAGTAATCGCTTCTGATCGGATCATACGAGTCCCTCCAGCCAAATTTGATGGAACAGCCATCCGTGCGGCAGCCATTTTTCCAAAAAAACACTATCCAAACTTTCTAAAGGTATACCTCCTAAAAGAAAGGAAACCACAATGATAGCAGCAGTGATGCTGATAAATACTCTGTGATTTTTAACGAGTATTGCCAGGACCAGCCAGCATGCATGGACAATACTGATGACGCCTGAAAGTTTCAGCAGCGATGGAAGCAGCAAAGTCCAGGAAATTTGAAATACGAAAGTAACCAGTGTAAGCACTAAAAAAGTAACACCAAGTAATATGCTAAACGACAACAGGAACAAAACAGCGTAGTAAGAATAGACATGGCCACTAGTCAGCTTCATCCGCGTCAATAAACCTGTGCGTCGATCATGGAACAGTGGTAAGTAAAGATAAGCAGCTGCTCCCATGAGATATACAAGTAAGATGGAGAACACTCCCTGCACCGCCAATGGAATTGTTTCTTTCTCCTTCTCAAGCCCGCTGACCCAATGGAAATCCATTTGAAAAAGTGGCTTTGGCTGCCAATAACTATCCGCTTGTGTAAACGTTTCTCCCCAAACCGAATCCCCCTGATACTCCGCAGCGAATTGAGCGGCTTTACTGTTAAGGAGGAGACGGGTCGCTTCTGAAGCGACCTTTTCTTTTGCAAAAGCGTCGAAAGCGGAATCTTCAGAGCGAAGCCAACGGATTGTCTCCTCAGTTTCCCCGGTTCTCAATTGTTCTTCAAAACCAGCATTCATAAGGAAAGCTGCCTCTAACTCTCCGATCTGTACCAGCCTTTTTGCTTCCTCCAAATCGAGTTTTTTCAGGTTAAGGCGTTCATTTTCTCCAAGCCGCTCATAGACGAGTGAAGAAAACTGCGTATTATCCTTATCCACCCACCCTACTGGAATTTGACTCCCCGATAGAGTCGCAGAAAGAAACGGATAAACTCCAACAACACACACGAATGGAAAGAAAACCAGAAATAACAGGCTTCTCCAACGTTGCATGAACCGGATAAATTGCAGTCTAAGCTGGGTACCCATGGCGCTTCTCCACCTTCCGAATAATAAGCCATCCTGTAAGGACCAGTGTCAGTCCCCACCCAGTGGGAACAAGCAAGAAAAATGGGGATGTCTCCTGCAGCCCCTGATAGATATGGGGCCAAGGTAATACAGCCTGCGCATGACTCAGCCACTCAGGCAAATAACTGCGTGGAATTAACACTCCGCTTGCCAAGAGTAAAGGAAGCGATAAGACAGCATACCATAAAGCAGCTTCCACTTTGCTTCTGGTAACAGCAAGGAAAAAAGCTGCCAGAGCCGCTTGTACCAGTGCATGAAACAAAAGCAGCAACTGAGAGGATTGCAGTGCTTCTTCGACGTAGAAACCATAACTGAAGAAAAATATCTCATTCCCAATTAAAGTAAAAATAAAGAACAAGACGGCATGGACAAGATAAATACGTCCTCTTCCTATATCCATCGTTTGCAGCCGATCCCTCACACCACCGTGCAGCAACGACTGTCGGGAAGCAATGAATAAGCTAAGCGCCACCCACGAACCCATCATCCAGGCAGCTATGGCAGCATGATTCTTCCACCCAATGGATGCTCCTCGCTCTATGTTTTCCGTCACAAACAGACCATTCCGATCTAGCGCCTCCAATGTAAAAGTAATGATGACCTGCTGCATCAATTGTTGCCGCTCTTCCGAATTTTCCATAGGTTTTATTACTGATTCATAAACAGCATTGACGCCACTTTGTGCGGCAGATATGTAACTTGCTGCACTGTCCAGTAATAACTCCACAACACCTGACTCTAACGGTTGTTTGTCATTAAGCCATACTTCCATTGGAGTGTTAGTACCGTTTCTTAAATCAGCAGTGAACCCTGCTGGAATGATTACGGCCCCTGTCCATTCCCCGTTACGGATCCCTTTTGTTACTTCATTCATTTCTCCCGGTATAAACCGTAATTGATCGTTTAATGTCTCGTCTTCCTGCAGCTGGTTGATCAGGGACTTCGTTTCAAAGGTCTGGTCCTCATCAACTACAGCAACCTTAATCGGCTCGTTCTCTCCATTCAGGAACCCTGCTATTCCATAGCCTAACAATCCTAAAAATAAATACGGTGCAAATACACACAAAAAAAGAAGGAGCGGCCGTCTGGCAGCCGCTCTGATTTCTAGCAAAAAAAGCGAGATGCTTTGCACGACCGTTCCTCCTTCACTCTTTAAAAGGCTCCCAGCCCTCCAAAGTTACCGAACATATCCATATAATATTTTTGCAGGTTCATTTCTATTTCCTGCATAATTGATTCCATTTCCTGATCACTTGTTTCCATTACATTCACTGTTCCGGTTTCTGCAAGGTCAGGAAAATCTAACGTATCCGTGAATTCTGTATCGGTAGTAATATTAAATTCGACCATACCACTGACAGGACCTGTCATTGGGTCCTCCATAGCGAAATCTATCCCGACATCCAGGTTTTGATTCGCCTTCTCCCCATCTAATTCAGCAGTTGTATTGATATACCCACTCAGTTCAGGAACGAGACCACCGGCAAAAGCGGCGCCTTCCATTATTATATCAAAAGTTGTTTCGCTGCTTGCCCCTTCCAGAACAGAAGAAAGCGTCACTCCTATAGTAGAGGGCTGGCCTTCCTCTTCCATCGAAAAGGAAATATCATGATCCACATGAAGCGCTTCTCCGGATTTTTCTCCGTTTTCATCCAGACGGAAGGAGAATATTCCATCTTCACTGGATGGTACAACTTCCATTGCTACCTTAGAGGTATAAGCTTCATCCTTTTCCTCATAATTCGTATGGAATGAGATAGCTGCTGATTCCTCTGCTTCTGCATGACTTAACGTAAAATTGATATCCCGGTAAGCAACTAAATCCCCGTCAAGATAGGCTTCCAGCTTGAAACCATCTGGCATTTGAATATTATCTACTTCTTTTTCTAAGTCTTCCACAGCAGATTTCCCATCCTCGACATCCCCTGCAGCCATATTCAATTTCATTTGTGCATCAACCAAATTCCAAATACGCTCATCATCTTTCAATTTATTTAACAATACTTTTATAAGATCTTTTGATTCTTGCTCCGAAAGGTTCAGGGTTACTTTGTCATACTTTTCGTTTTCATAACGTACCCCGTTTTCCATTTCGAATTGATCTTTGTCCAGTTCTTTGAGCAATGTTGTCGTATAGTCTTTCGCAATCTCATCCAATTCATCAGTTGTCAAAGTGGCAGATTGGTATTCCGCCAGGTTCGGCAGTTCTTCCATACCGGCCGCCTCTTCCCCGTGCTTACGCAAAAATTCACCTAGTTGATCGTTTGGCAAGGTGAAATAGTCTTCATAGAGAAAGGGAACTTTTAAAGCTGCTTGACTTTCGTTCTGGTAAAATTCTGCATTTCCCAGGCTCTGACCTTGGAACAGCAAGTCTAACGCCATGAACGTCTCTTTAGAACCAGGATCCATCATATGCTCTGTCTCTAATTTAGCAGACGAAACCATCCCTTTAATCATTGGGAGCATGGTACCGAATGACTGAGCCCCTTCCTCGACATTAAAATCTGCTGTCACCGTAGAAGAGCTATGGTAAGCACTTTCGGTCATTTTCTCTTCCAATTCTTCCATTTGTTCGGATTGGCTTTCCAGAAATGTCATCTGTTTTTCGATTGTATTCTGCTCCGATGTCAAATAACGAGCCATTGGATCTTTATCCTTCATGACACCGAAAGCAGTGGCACCAATTCCCGCAACAATGATAACCGTCACCACTATAAATATCCAGTTTTTCATCCCACCTCTTCCTTTAGCGGTCCCCTTGTTTCGTTGGTTGCTCATGCTTCTCCCCCTATTTTGTGTAATCCTTCACCCTAATTGTTATACGACTCTGGCTACTAAAAGTTTCATAAAAATACTAAATATTACAAGTTGATGTCAGTATACTATTTTCCAAGAAAAATAGATATATGTATTTACTTGTCCCATTAATATTTATTCACCTTCATTGAAAACCATGTTAAAAAAGATAAGCAGCCGCCAATTCCTCCTGAAGACAGACCATTTTTTTTCTTTTACTTACCTCCTTTATAACTGAAATATATTTATTTACAAAAAAACGCAGGCCATAATCAAGCACCTGCGATTCTCGTTCATTTTCTATTTTCTTTTTTCTCGTGCCCTGGAGGTTGATTGTCTTTGCCTGTACCTTTTTTCTTTTGACCAGGGGGAGTCTTACTATTATCCGGTCTTTCCGTAAATTTATTTTTAGGTTTATCTGCACCAGAAGGAGAATGACCCTTCTTTTTTTCTTGACCAGGTGCCTGTTTTTCTTTCACCTTGTCGTTTGCTTTAGTGGAAGGTTCATTCCCTTTTGTATGATTATCTTTTTTCTCCCCTGTATTTTTTCCAGGCTTTTCCTTTCCAAGCCCTTTTCCTTTCCCTTTCCCTTTGCCAGGATGATCGTTCTTCTCACCAGGCGATGACTTTTGGTCTCTATCCTGTTTTTCCTGACCAGGAGGAGTTGTTTGTTTCGCTTTTTCAGATTTAGCCGGCTTTTTCTTTGGTTTCTCTTCGTTTTTCTTCACGGGGTCCTTTGGTTCTTCTGATTTATAAAAAGATTGAATAATATCCTTATCTTCCCCATCCAGCTGTTGAACCTCGCTGATGGAAACACTCTCGTCTTGTCCAGTGGAACTGTCGGCCGATATTGTTTCAGCCATATATTGATTGACCGGCTTGTTCACTTCTTTGGCCTTGGTACGGACACTTTCCGGTACAACAAAAGCCGCTACACTTAAAGTGGCTAATTGTTCATCGACATAATCTTCGATCTCTTCGGTAAAATCAAATTCCAGCTCTTCGTTCAAATAACTTACCCCTACCAGGACGCTGTCAAGCTCGTTCATCATCCCTTGTTTCTCACTAAGCTCTACAAACCGGACAATCACTTCTTCTGCAGCTTTATGCTTCCATGAGGAAAATTCATCGAGCAGTTTAGCTGCATCCTCATTATGGGGAATCATATCCAGTACCTGTCTGTCTTCATTAATTTCCATTTCAACACTTGGGTTGATATCGACATTTACATAAGCATATGCTTTATTACTGTCATACCAGGAATATAAAGGTAAAAGTGCAAGAAGAATTGCTGTTACCATTGCTATTATCCGCAGCTTGGCATGCTGCTTTTTCAACAGAAAAAATCCAGCTGATCCCTTTCTTTCCGGCAGAAGCTCGTAATGGGATTCCATTCCGACTTCTACATCATTCAGTGGTTTTGCTTTGTGAAAAGAACCAAACTCGGTAAGAACAATGGTATAACCACGGTGGTGTTCCATGACAATTCCTTTTCTCACAACCCCACCCCCTTAATATAGTCTTTTAGGTACACATATTCTTCACTAAGAATGATGACCATCGCCAGAATAAATTTCCGATTCCGTTCCAGCGTTTTCTTACTGACATCCACACGGCCAACGAGATCTTTGATTGGCAGTCTGCCCTTTTTCAAGACTTTTTCCCTAAGTTCTACATCTCCATAAATCACCCTGGCTACCCGAATCGCTGATTCACGGGCGTCCCGGTGCTGAGGAGATACTTCGGTAAGTTCTTTGAAAGATAGCTTGTACTGCTTCAACTTCAATTGAAAATCCTTGATCTCTTCCCGTCGGTACCATGCTTCTGTCTGGCGTTCATATTGTTCTTTAGCGGCCGTAATTTCAGATGGGTTCTCCATCTGTTCTTCATTCTCATAATCTTCATCAAGGGAAGCAGCCATCAAGTGGCGCTGCTCATTCCGGATAAAATCAATCACCTTGCGCTTAATAACCAGGCGCGCAAAAGATAAGAATGAGCTTCCCTTTTTGGAGGAGAAGGAGTCGATCGCTTCATTGAATGCCATCAGCCCGATGCTGAATTCATCATCCTTATGTTGATCAATGTACCGTTTACATACTTCAGAAACATTTTTGGCGATAAAAGGTTGATATTGTTGTAAAAGGTGATTACGAATTTCTTCGTCTCCCGCTTGTGCTAATGTCACTTGCTCATTAAGGGAGGTGTCAGTTTTCTTATCAAACAGACTCCTGATCAACCTTTACCACCTCCAGCTATTAAGAAATTTCGTGAGAGCCTTTTATTTTATGGGTGTTCTTATCAAAATTCTTTCAATTATGTTACAAAGATGTTTCAACCAACCTTATTTCTGAAGTATAACCTAACTATATTAAGGGGCCTATTCTATTACTAAAATGTTCAACGTGACTATCTTATCGAATTATCATCCTGTTATCTAGCACAGGTTGTTTACATTTTATTAAATGATGATTTCAAAATATAGGCCCATTTTCCTGTGGACAATATCCAGGTAAGTAAAAAGCCCCACCATCTGGTGAGGCCTTAAACTATATTCGTATTACTGCCAATAGGGTTCCTTGCGATACTTTTGATAAATTATCTCTTCGAATTCTTTTGTCACTCGTTGGTCTTTCTCATAATTAGGACCTTCTTCAATCGTTTCCAGTTTTAGATCAATATAAAAATCATTCGCTAACCAATCTACCGACTGCAGCCAATCAGGCGATAACAGCACCCGTTCCTTTGTGGACCATTCACTCGTATCTACAAGTAAATATCTTATTCTCCAGGTATCCTCATCAATCGTTATATCTTTTATATAGCCGATTTTGCCATTTTCTCCGTGCACAACTCCGTGTTTAAACTCACCTTTAATATTTTCGGTACTGCGCAGTTTATCATTCCTGCCATGAACATTATCATTGATCGGGGGTTCCTTTGTCGTTTGGGGCTCAGCTGCTCTTGCTGGTTCCTCCATCGGATCCATTGGTGTCAAATAGCCGCCCCATAGAAATTCACCTGTCCAATATTGTTTCCAACCAAAGGTATCGGACAATTCCATTTCTTTCTCATAAGAAAAGTCCTGCTTTTCCTCCAAGGCCGCATTATTCCGTATATCTTCTTTATTATTTTCCACATGGATTACTTGTTCTTCAGTGTCGACTGCTTTTACCCCGGAAGGAGAGACTACCACTTTCTTTCCAGGCAGCCATTTCCTTGTATCAGCCACTAAATAGCGGACCGTCCATTTCCTATCATCAAAATATAAATCTTTCACTTTACCAAGCTCTCCGTCCTTTGCCTGAATATTATAATTTTTTAATGTGCTCGCAAAATATAACATGTAACCCCTCCTCATGAAAGGCTGGTAATTTATAATTGTTTTTCCCTTTGTAATCTATAGTGAAACTTAGAAGGTAAGTTGTTCCGAGTGGTTTAGCTCTTTTTCATAACAGGTATAAACACAGTAAGATTGATGGCGAAAGGAGGGTAAGGATTGAAAGCTGTTCTATTAAATACGACATTAAAACGAGGAACAGACGCCAGTGAAACAGAACAATTACTCCACGAAGCAACAAAAATATTACAGAGGGAACAGATCGATACGAACCGGATCCATTTAAGAGATTTCCATATCTCTTTCGGTATCACCGACCGTCTGGATGGCGATGATGATTGGCCATTCATATTCAATAAGATTAAGGAAGCCGATATCGTAATTATCGGGACACCGATTTCCATGGGAGAAAAAAGCAGCATCGCCAGTCTGATACTGGAACGGCTTCAAGGTTATCAAAAGTTACAAAATAAAAAGGGTCAGTCCCTTTTTTATAATAAAGTTAGCGGGGTGGTCGTAGCCGGAGCAAAAGAAGATGGCGGCCGCTCTGCTGCTCAGTCAATTTTCTATCAACTTTCTATGATTGGATTTACCATCCCTCCCCATGCGCACGCCACCTACGAGGGGCGACATGATTCAGGGCAAGAAGAAGCAGTAGATATTTCCCAAGATCATGTTGCACTCGATAATATTGAACGAATGACTTACAATTTGATTCATTTTGCTGAATTATTCAAGTTCCACCCCATCCCCACCCTGGGAAACGTGATAGATTCATGAGTTCCTCCCTCTAACTATTCAAAAAGATCCCCGTTACACAGGTAACGGGGATCTTTCTGTTTATTGCTCAGTATTTTCATGGAAATAATCAATCGGGACCGCAAGTCCGACTTTCCCATACTCGTCGTGTTTTAGTGTGGCGAATACCACACCTATCACTTTCCCTTCATCATTGATAACAGGACTCCCGCTGTTTCCCCTATACACTGGGGCATCAAGCATCATCACAGGCTTTTCCCAGTTGTCCAGCTGCGTATAATCAATGATGGTCCCCTGGTTGGCAATTCCTGTAAAACGAAGGGGGTTACCAATAAAATAAAAGGATTCATCCGATTCAAAGGCAGTTCTTTCTGCCAGCTCAAGATGAGGAAGAGACTCGCCATCCACCTCCAGAACGGCCAGGTCGACATCAGGGTAAGAAGCCTTTACCTCTGCATGGAACAACCCTTCCTCTGGAAAAGCTACAGATATCCTCTTTTCATCCTCAATGACGTGATGATTTGTAATAATTGTGCCATTACTTGATATAGCGAACCCCGTCCCTTTACTTTCTCCCCCTTGAACAACTACTACAGCATCCTGATACTCGTCAACATCCGGGTTAGCAGATAACTTAGCAGAAGTGACCAAAAAATCAATGGCAGGGATCGAATAAGTTTGCGGGATGACCGCTGCCAGATTCAAGACCATTACGATAGCGACAAGCCAAAACGCCCATTTGGGAAACGGGCGACCAGGCTTCTCTTTTTCTTCACGGGCACGAGCGATGGCTTTTCGCTTTTCTTGCTGGACAAGCTCATACAACTCTTCTTCATCTAATTCTTCATAAAGATCCTCATCAATTATATCTTTCTTCTGTTCATCTTTCCCCATCATGCCGCCACCTCAATAACAGAATGCAGGAAATCACATCGCAGCTGCTTTCACTTTTCCCTGCTGCATTTGATACATTTGATAATACAGTCCTTCTTCAGCAAGTAATTGTTCATGTGTTCCCTTTTCCATCATTGTACCATGCTGAAGCACAAAAATTTGATCTGCCTGTTGAATCGTAGATAGCCGATGGGCGATGACAAGGGTGGTGCGCCCCTGCTTAAGGACCTGGAGTGCGTCCTGAATCAGTTTTTCCGTTTCCGTATCGATATTGGCAGTCGCTTCATCGAGGATAAGTATCGCCGGGTCAAAAGCAAGCGCCCTGGCAAAAGAAATAAGCTGGCGTTCCCCCATGGAAAACGAGCTCCCTTTCTCTTTAACAGGTTCATCATACTGATTTGGCAGCTTTTCAATAAATCTATCTGCCCCAACAGCCTTCAGAGCATGAATCGCCATTTCCCGGGAAATATCAGGATCATTCATCGTAACATTCGACAAAATAGTTCCTGTAAACAAAAATGGATCCTGCAATACTATTCCCATATGACTTCGTACCTGCTGGCGTGACCAACTTTTTGTATCCTGCCCGTCAATTGTAATAGTCCCTTTCTGCGGGTCATAAAAACGAAACAGCAAATTCATGATGGAACTTTTCCCCGAACCGGTATGGCCGACAAATGCTGCCGTTTGTCCTGCTGTTACTTCAAAGTCGATATCTTTTAAGATATATTCATCTTTTTCGTAAGCAAAAGACACATGATCAAAGCGGACGTGCCCTTTATAGCGGGGAACTTTGGTATCTTTGACATCCTCGCCTTCCTCTTCCATCATTTCAAATACCCGTCCGGCTGCTACCCGGGCCTGTTGCAGCTGGGGAAGCTGGTTGACAAGGTCGTTGACAGGCTGAAACAGCCGGGTTAAATAGTCGACAAAAGCGTAGAGTACGCCGACCGTGATTACTCCTTGTGCGCTGATGGACTGGGACCCATAATACCAGATGAATGCTACAAATGCCAGGTTCCTCAAAACATTAACCAGGTTATGGGAAGTTAATGCACTTAGACGAATGAGCTTCTTCTGATAGGTAAAATGCTTACTGTTCAAGGCCTCAAATTCTTCTGATGTCTGACGTTGTCTACGAAAAGCCTGGATAATCGACATGCCCTGGATTGCTTCATTGATGTTTCCGTTCATATCACTAACCGTAGAACGGACAACTTTGTTATATTTTCCACCATAATATTTATAAACACGCATCCATAACGCTATAATCGGCAACAGCAGCAGACACATAACCGCCAGCCGTACATCAAGCAAAAATAAAGCGATATAAATACCTGTCATATAAACAAAACTGGTCACAAATGTAGCCAAAACACGTACGTAAAGCTCGCGTATCGCTTCTGTATCATTCGTGACACGGGCAACAAACTTCCCTGCCGGCTGATTGATAAAGTAGCTGATCGGCAGCCGCTGGATATGGGCGAAGACATCTTCCCGCATCTGCTGTATGATTCGATTCGAAGTCCTTTGCAATAAAAATGTGTTCCAAAACTGAAATACTGCCGCAATTAATAGTAATCCAACATACAACCCTAACAGACGGTATATCGCCGGCCGCTCCGGCTGAAAGAAGCGATAAAGTTCTGTCAGGGAAAGCTTTTCTGCCTGTGCAGACACCTGTTCATCCGGGGACTGTATCGTCAGCGTATCGCCTTCGATTTCTCTTTTTCCTGTCGTAGGCACCGCCTGATCAACAAAATAATAGCTGCTCCCTACTTGAAGAATGGTGGCTGGGTTATCCGTAGTTTCACTTCCACTAAGACGGTCTTCCCGTTTGTATAAGGCTCCTTGATAATTAACCGTATAGTCATCCTCACTTTTCACTTGATGCCAGGTCGATTCAATGCCAACGACATGCTGATCAATCAGTCTTTTTGCGATAAATGGACCAGTAAGTTCCAGTGCTACTGCAAGAACAAGGCAAATTAATCCGATGCTGATGGGTTTACGAAACATCCATGCGTAGTGAAACAATTTCTTCTCTGTCTTCTGTCCTGCTCTCACGAGACCGCCCCCTTTTCATCCATTTGCTGAAGTTCATATTGGGACCGGTACCAGCCACGCGATTTCATCAATTGCTGGTGGCTGCCTTCTTCCACAATTTTGCCATCCTCCAGTACAATAATATGGTCAGCATGGGCAACTGCAGATAGACGATGGGCAGCAATCAATGTGGTCTTCCCTTTTCGTTCTTCTTGGAGATGTTGAATGATATTCGCTTCTGTCTTTCCATCAACCGCTGACATGGCATCATCCAGAATCAAAATCTCTGGCTCCATGACAAAAGCTCTTGCAATCGCTACTCGCTGTTTCTGACCTCCCGACAAGGTGACTCCGCTTTCACCGACCTTTGTATCCAAACCTTCACTCAAGTTTTTGATATCCTCGAGAAAATGAGCAAGCTCCATTACCCGGTAGATTTCGTCATCACTGGCATCCGCTTTGCCGAATTGTATGTTTTCCCTCACGGTTTTTGAAAACAATACTTGTTCCTGAGGTACATAACCAATCCACGCTCGTGTAGTTTCTAATGAAAAGTCTGAGATCGGCGTGTTAGAAATCGTCAAAGAACCGGTCATACCAGGATAGTCTCTTAACAACTGTCGAAACAGCGTGGTCTTCCCTGCTCCTGTTTTACCAACGACGCCAATTGTCTGCCCGGGTTCAATTTCCAGGTCAATCCCCTGCAGGCCTGTCAATGAGCTTTCAGGATACTGGAAGGAAACATCCTTAAATACAATTCTTCCTGGTCGCTTTTGTTGTATCGGCTGAGAAGGATCAATGACATCGGGTTTATGGTTCAGCGTTTCATTTACACGATCAAGCGATGCATTTCCCCGTTGCATGACATTGATCAGTTCTCCAACTGCAAACATCGGCCAAATCAGCATTCCGAGATAAACGTTGAATGAAACCAGTTCTCCAAGCGTCATCACGTTTTGAAAAACCAGGGACGAGCCGTACCCCAATCCAATCGTATAAGAGATTCCCACTAATATCGTTATTGTCGGTTCGAACATGGCATCAATTTTAGCGACCTCAACATTCTTCTCATAAACATCTTCCGTCATAGCCTTGAATCGAGTTTCATCCTGCTTTTCCTGCACAAAGGCACGTATGACCCTTACACCCTTCACGGATTCGAGGACTTCATCGTTCATGTTTCCAAAGGCTTTCTGTGCTTCCATAAACCGCTTGTGTATCGCTTTTCCATAGCGGTTCATCACCACAGCCATGATCGGTAATGGAATCAGCGCTGCCAGTGTCAGTTTCCAGCTGATCGTAAATCCCATAACTGCAATCAAGAGGAACATGAAAATCGTGGAATCAACGAGGGTAAGAATACCGAAACCAGCCGTCATATTCAACGCCCTTAGATCATTGGTAGCACGCGCCATCAAATCTCCAGTCCGGAACTTTTGGAAGAAACTTGGCGTCATCCTGAGAAAATGATTCATCAGTTTCGAGCGCATCGTCTGCTCCATCATGATTGCCCCGCCGAATAACGTATAGTCCCATAGGAAAGATATCGTATAACTTGCGACGATCAGGCCTCCATAAATCAACATAATTTCTGCTAACCGCTCCAAACTGAGACTGTTGAATTGAATTTCATCAATTGCCATTCCCACTAATTTTGGCGGGATAATATCAATCACACTCGCAATGACCAAAGCAATGATCGCAAATGTGTACCTTTTCCAATGTAATTTAAAAAACCACCCTAACTTACTGAACACACCAAACATGAACTTCTCCACATCCCTTCTGATTTAGTTGCTATCCGCCATCTTTCCATTCTTCTGTTACCTGCTTCTTCAAACGCTTACAAATTTCCATACTAATTCCTCCTAAAAAATTTTATAGTAAGCAATAGGCATTGCCTTACCAACGTAAAAAGGCATACGTCCGTGACGTATGCCAAATACATATAAAAAGGCCACGAAGCTATACGTGGCCCTTTTTCCGCAATAATTTAAACAGGGTGGTTGTGCATGATTATCTATTCAGGCATCAACCCGGCCACGTTTCTTATGAAATTGGTCTTGCACGTTTAAAACTAGACGCTTTTTCATTGTCGTGGCCTCCTTTTCTTAATAATTATTTATTATATAGTTTTCAAAATATTTAATCAACAGTTAAATGAAACTTTCGTGCTATATATTTCGACAAATGTCCCTCATACTCCCTGTCCGAACAAGATAGTCAATGCCAAAATGATTACCAATAACGATACAAATACAATCGATAATGGCCGGGATACGTTGGCCTTTTGCACCTCTTCCCACCGGATCGGGCGAATACCTGCAATCGAAAAAATCGAAACAGCAGCTAATAAAATAGAAGAAATATTAAGCATCAGGAGTAAAAAAGCCCCATATGCATTCCCCCATAATCCCTCACCGATGGAAATACCCAAGGCGACTGTGGGGGGAAGTAATGCTACCGCTACCATTACACCGACCAGGTTTCCGGATAGTCGGTTCAAAAAAGCCAGAGCCCCGGCTGCCCCAGAAGCAATCCCCAGGAATATATCTGATATGGATACCTCTGTTCGAGCCCAGTACTGGGCGGTTTTTAAATCGACATTGAAAAAATAACCAAGTGTCACTGAAATGAATATAACGATAAGGACCCCAAATATAGATGCCTGAAAGGCCTTCCATAGACGTTTATAATCACCGAGTATCGAAGCAAAAGCGATAGCAATGACAGGGCCGATCATGGGAGCGATTACCATTGCACCAATGACAACTGCTTCACTGTCTTTGATGAACCCAACGGTTGCTACAATGGCAGATAAAACGATCATCATCGTATAATTCATATTAATATTGCTGCTTTTTTCTACGTTACTGATCAATTCATGACGACTGGCCCGCAAAAGCAATGCTTCTTTGTCTTCTTCCTCGTTCTCTTTCTCTTCTTCCTTATCTTCAGCTTTATTGACGGTTTCTTTAGAAAAATATGCCCGAACCGGAAGAAGCATCGTTTCAAACCCATCTACTACGCCTGATACGCCTTCCAAGTAATCCAATACATCTTCTACATCTTTTGTCGTTACTAAAATACGTACCAGCTTCCGGTCTTCTGACTCGTTCGAAACCCAGATAGACTGTGCGTCGAAACTTTGCAGCTTTTCATATACTGATTCAAACCGCTTATTAGGAATATAAACCTCAACCAGTTGCATGTCCATCCGCATGTCTCCTTACACGTCGTGCCAATTGTTTCCTAAATCATACCCGAATTATCAAAATACCTGCAAATCGGAAGCTTTTTCGTTAGAATATTAGATAAGCTAATTAGGAGGGATTCGATGTTATTAGATGAAATACTGGATTATAACAGTAAATTCGTTGAAGAGGAAAAATACTTAGACTACAAGACGGACAAGTTTCCGAATAAAAAGCTTGCCATCTTAAGCTGTATGGATACCAGACTGGTGGAACTGCTTCCCCGCGCCTTGAATGTAAAAAATGGCGATGTCAAAATGGTCAAAAATGCTGGTGCCATTGTCACCGACCCATTTGACAGCGTCGTGCGAAGCTTATTTGTAGCTGCTTATGAACTGAAAGCTGATGAAATCATGGTAATCGGTCACCATGGCTGTGGCATGAAGAACTTCGATGGCGCTAGTACGATCTCCAAGATGAAAGATCAAGGTGTCAACGATGAAACTTTAACAACATTGGAATATGCCGGTGTCAACGTGAATGATTGGCTTCAGGGATTCGAAAGTGTGGAAACATCCGTTCAGAATAGTGTAGCTATTCTTCGCAATCATCCACTGCTTCCGAAAGATACACCAGTCCATGGACTCGTCATTGATCCGGAAACTGGCAAACTGGACCTGGTTACAAAAGGCTATCAGCAATAACAGGATTCATAAGGCTGTCCATTAGATGGACAGCCTTATTACATTTTTGAAACGGATCAGGCATTCTTTTTCGCTTTGCTCTTAGAGCCCGTACTCTTTTTTGTTGTAGTACTTTTCTTTGCAGTCGTTTTCTTTTTACCCGTTTTCCCCCCACTTTTATTTGCTTTATCAAGAGAAGCCTGGAGTGCATCCATCAGGTTGGTTACATTATCAGGCGCTTTTTTGTCCTTCGCTGTCGCCACTTGATCCCCACTTTTCTTCTCCTCAATCAGTTCCAGCAAAGCATTACGATAATCGTCCTGGTATTTTTCCGGATCAAACTCTGTTGTCAACTGATCAATCAGCATTTTCGCCGTATCTAATTCTTTTTTAACGGTCTCTCCTTGTTCAGGTACGTTAGGTACATCTGCCGTCTGACGAACTTCATCCGGATAATGAATCGTCTCCATTACCAGCGTATTCTGATAAACGCGGATAACGGCCAGCTGCTCCTTGGCACGGATCAATATTTTTGCAACACCGATTTTACCAGTATCCTGCAAGGCTTCTCTCAGAAGTACATAGGCCTTGGAACCGCCCTCGTTAGGAGAAAGAAAGTAACTTTTTTCAAAATAAATCGGATCAATTTCCTTGAGATCGACAAAATCCACGATTTCCACTGACTTGTCGGTGTTTTCCTTTTTTAATTCTTCCATTTCTTCGTCATCGAGCAATACAAATTTATTCTTTGCATACTCATACCCTTTGACGATCTCTTCCTGTTCCACTTCCCGCTCACAAACGGGACATACTTTTTCATACTTGATGGGAGATTGACATTCCTTATGGAGCTGACGCATCTTGACATCTTTATTTTCTGTGGCCGCATGTAATTTGACCGGGATATTTACCAGTCCAAAACTGATAGTCCCTTTCCACATCGTGTGCATTGCTTCACCTTCTTTTTCATTAGTTTGAACATCCCGGGAATAATTATGTTTAGCATTTCTTTCGATTGCCAAACTAACGCTAAAGGTGGTGTCGTCATGAAATATAAAACCATGCAGCCCGTACTTGATAATAGCTTACCAAACGGAAAAAATTGGTTATACGAAGTGAAATATGATGGGTTTCGCTGCCTCGTCCACTGGGATGAAGCTAAAGTGGAACTGATCAGCCGTAACGGCAAGTCACTGACAAAGCAATTCCCGGAAGTAAGTGCCTTTTTTACCGAGCAAACGAGGCAGATTAAAGAACACCTTCCCATTGTTCTTGATGGTGAATTAGTAATATTAAATACGTTATACCAATCCGACTTTTATACATTGCAGACGCGGGCCCGAATGAGCAACAAGGAACGGATTCATAAAGAAATGAGTAAACGTCCTGCCCATCTCCTTGCCTTCGACATTCTCGAATGGGAAGGTAATAAATTGACAGCTCCTTATACCGAAAGAAAAAAACAGCTGGAGCACTTATTCCGTTTATTAAATCTATCCCTTTCCATCGAACAAGCTGTTCCTTTCGGTTATGTGAAATCATTCACTCGAAAGCAGGACATCCAGCAGTGTATGGACGATCACCTTGGAGAAGGGATAGTTGCTAAACTTAGACCGGCTCTTTATGAAGCAGGGAAAAATGAAAAATGGAAAAAGATCAAGAATTGGCGGACAATCACCGGAATTGTCACTGGTTATCATCAGCAAAACGACTATTTTGATATAACTATCTTTGATAAAAATGAATCCTTATATCCAATCGGTAAATGCAAGCATGGCTTAGACCAAACTGAAAAGGAAACGTTGGTGCAGGCAGTAAAAGAAAGAGGAACAAAGAAACGGAATTATTATCAGGTACCGCCCGCTATTTGTATGGATATCCATTGTCTCGGTATCCATGGAGGGGAATTAAGAGAGCCTGTTTTTCACGGTTTTCGATTGGATGTCCAGCCAGAAGATTGTACGTTATCTCAATTGGACTGGCAATTGAGCATGCCCCCGAAGGATGTCGCATATACCAACTTAGACAAACCTTTGTTTCCGGAGATTTCTCTAACGAAAGGCGAGCTTATCGGTTACTTGCGACACATTTATCCTTATATGAAACCTTTTTTAAATGACAGAAAAATCACCGTCATCCGTTACCCGGACGGTATCAATAACGAAGCATTCTTTCAAAAAAATCTTCCCGACTATGCTCCCGACATTTTTGATAAACAGGAGGATGGTGCCCAATTGATATCGAAAGCCGCCCATATCGCATGGTTTGGAAACCAGGCGGCAATCGAATATCACATTCCTTTTCAAAAGTGGGATAGCGATTATCCTTCAGAAATTGTGTTTGACCTGGACCCTCCTGACGATAAATCGTTTCACCTTGCCGTCCAGGCTGCTAAACATCTGCATACCATTTTTCAGGAACTGGAGTTATATGACTTCGTTAAAACATCAGGAGGAAAGGGGCTCCAGGTCTATCTGCCACTACCGGACAAGTCTTTAAATTACGAGGAGACAAGCCGGTTTACAGAGGTAATCGCTGCTACCTTAGTCAATTACCAGCCAGACTTGTTCACCATCGAACGGTTGAAGAAAAACAGAAAGGGCAGGTTGTACATCGACCATGTCCAGCACGCCCCCGGGAAAACGATCATCGCCCCTTATTCACCCCGAGGAAATAGTGCAGCCAGTGTATCTACTCCTCTATTTTGGGAAGAGTTGGAGTCACTGAAGGACCCAAAACTATTCACGATACGTAATACGCTTGACCGACTGCGTGAAAAAGGCTGTCCATTCCGGACGATGAATGAAGTCAGAGAGCAACAGCCTTTGGAAAACATGAAGCGGCTAATATAACAGGACCTGACCCACTTTTCTCAAAAGAGACAAGTATAATCATGACATGCTTGTCCAGCTAGGCGTTTCTACCCCGGACACTCGTACATTTGCAACTCCAATAGAGACAAACTCCCATGCACTCCGGTAACCTCGGCATATTCTATTAGTACCTTCGGGTAATAGAAATAAAGGAGTGGAAAATATGAGTTGTAAATGTAAAAAAGACAACTGTGTGTGCCGTAAAGTAAGAAAAATTGCAGAGGCACAAGATGCAGTGGAAAACAACAATTGCTGCAGTAGTGGATCGTGTGAAAATGCAATCAAAGACTTGCTTTCACCAACAGGTAACGGCAATGGAAATGATACGATTCCGTTCATGCTTTTGTGCGGCTGTGAGAATACCTTCGCCGGACTTCTTCCGTACTTTGCGTGGGGTATCTACGAGTATCAAAATGAGTGTAGCGGTCCAATCCCTTCACCTTTCTTCCGTGTGAAGAAAGTGAAAGATGACTGCTGTGCAGTCTTGGAATTGCTCTACCCTAGTCTATGTGACGCATCCTCATTCCCGCTAAATCTAATCCAGTATGACGGATGGTATTCTACAGGTGCTTGCGTAGAGGTAGACTTGAGCTGCTTCACTGGCATCACTTGCTTCGAGCCAACCACGACCACACCAATCACAAACGCAGCCTTGGCTGCTGGACTTGAAGCTGTCAACGACATGCGTGCAGACAGTGCAAATTTCATGAATAAGAAAAAATAATCAGTTATTCCCCTTTCTGATTATATTATAAAACGACCTTATCCCTCCCAGGGTAAGGTCGTCTTTTTATTCCATCATTTGCAATGCCTGATCAACATCAGTGACAGGCAGCTTCCTCTTAGTATTATTAGAAATAGCCTATACATAAGATAATACAAAGGCTTTGAAGGTAGTGATTATATGGTCGAATGGATTCTAAGCTTCTGGGAAGCGAATCGAAATAACATTATCGTATCTTTTGTCAGCGGGTTATTGTTCTTTGTACTCGGACCGATAGGTTTATGGTTTTCGGGAAAAAAAATAAGAAAAGAGAGAATCCATAAAGCGATTGACACATTACTGGATATCGTTGAGGGCATGTTAGTCAGCGAAGAAGATATTTCGCGACATAAATTAATCATGATTTTCCGTTCGGTGGAAAGAGATATGAATGTAGACTTAGAATCTCACTACGACTTAGATAATCTATTAGGAGACCTGGTCTTACGGTTTGAACGAAGCAAACACCTGGATGCTGGTCAAAAAGACAGTTATTTTCATAAAATCATCAGTCTGGAACAAAAAGTGAACGGAAAAGAAGAACAGAAATATACCCACCAGGTGATACCAAAAGCCTTTACTAAATTGCTGAATGAATTAAGAGAAACTAATGATTTAAATAACCAAAAGCAGATTCACCTTCTGTTGGATGAGTTAGAGAAAAAATTAAGTAACAGAGATTCGTGGGCTGAACAGAATATCTCATTCCTTAAAAAACCAAAAGTGTTTTTTATGACTCTGCTGCTATACCTTGTGTTTCTAGTTCTTGTTTTTACGCTTATTTCTTATGTCGAAGGCAGCTTGCCTCTTTAAGTCAAAAAATAAAAGACATGGCCTTTAATGTGGCCATGCCTTTTGTGCATTTTAGTAATCGAATGTGTCAGGATGCGGGCCGTTGCGGCCTTCTTCTCCCAGATCAAGCTCGTCAATACGCTTGATTTCCTCTTCGGTCAATTCAAAATCAAAAATATCGGCATTTTCCTGCTGTCTTTCTTTCTTAACAGACTTAGGAATGGTCACAATGCCGCTTTGGTAATCCCAGCGCAAGATAATCTGGGCTGGCGTTTTACCATATTTCTCGGACAGTTCTTTCAAAACAGGCGCATCAAAATACTTGGCACGCGCAAGCGGAGACCAGGCTACAACTTGAATGTCATTTGCTTCACAGAATTCTCTTGTCTGCTGCTGATGCAACTCTGGGTGCAGTTCAATCTGATTCACCATAGGCGTTTCTTCTGCATCCTTCATCACCTCTTCCAGGTGATGTGGCAGGAAGTTGCTGACACCGATTGCTTTCACTTTTCCATCTTTATAAAGCTTCTCTAACGCCTTCCAGGTATCCACGAACTTTCCTGGAACCGGCCAATGAATCAGATAGAGATCAAGATATTCAAGCCCCAGCTTATTAAGGCTGCGATCGAATGCTTCTAATGTCTCCTCATACCCTTGTTCATCATTCCATACCTTTGTGGTAACAAATAATTCTTCCCGAGGCACGTCACTCTCTTTGATTGCCTGTCCGACACCTTCCTCATTTTTATAAAAGGAAGCGGTATCGATATGACGATAGCCAATTTCTAAAGCACTTTTAACGGAGTCGACCACTTCCTGGCCATCCTCCATTTTATATACGCCTATTCCTACCCAAGGCATTTCAACTCGATTACGTAATTTGGTCGTTTCCCTAAGACTCATACTCTATCTCCCCTTTACTTGTTTCTTACTACATAATTTGGTTCACTTTAGTTGTCTACCCTTTCACACATTCATGTGAAACCTTCTAATATCCATTCTTTGGCATTATACTGTTTATTAGAAGGGAGCGGTCATTTATGACAGAAAAAGCATTAACGAACAACAAAGCGATTACAGGCCTCGCATTAGGTATTCTTTCCATCATTATCCCTTTGCTGGGTTTGCTATGTGCTATTGCCGGTATTTTTTATTATCGAAGCAGCAGGCGGGAAATCAAGGTGCAAGGCGAAGCAGGGATTAACATTGCCATCGCCGGTTTCGTATGCAGCATATTAGGACTCATTATACAGTTCTTTTATATACTTGCGCTCCTTGCTTACTACTTAACGACCACCTTAACTTAAGGACAGGTACTATCGCTTTTTATCTGAACTTAGTTTAGGGAGGGGAAGCTCAATGAGTACAAAGGATAGAACCCGTAAAAAAACGGGATATAAAGCGACCAGGCCGATTAAATCACCAATCATGCCGAGCGTGTCTGTAAACAACATCCATACAGCCAGAACAACCATGATGATAAAGCTCAGATTACCCGCAGGACCATTGACGGGATTCCAGGCATTAATACTAACAGTTGTTTCCTGCTCTTGTTCCTTGAAGCATTTATAATGAAAAGGCTTGATTCGAAACCAATTCGAAGCAGTCACCAGCTCATCCCTATCCTTCACTTCTTTTTTACAGTAATGACAAATTACATGTTTCACGATAATCGACTCCTGATCCCGTTATTATCTTTCATAGCTTTGTATCAATTGTACTACTTTGTCTTTGACTTGCTGACTTTGATAGTTTTCCATATTTCGCAGGATTTCCTCTTTTGAACTAATCAGCTTATCGACTTCTGTTACCAGCCGATCTTCCGTCAAATCTTCTTCTTCCAGCTTCCTCGCATACCCCCGCTTGACGAATGAATCGGCATTTAAGATCTGATCACCACGGCTCGCCTGACGGGACAATGGAATCAATAGCATCGGCTTACGTAAGGCCAGGAATTCAAAGATAGCATTGGAACCTGCCCGGGAGACGATAAAGTCAGTCGCAGCAAAAAGATCCTTTAATTCATCCCTTACATATTCAAATTGGGCATAGCCCGGCTGCTTTACCGATTCTTCCACATTTCCTTTTCCGCAAATATGAATGATTTGCATTTTCGGCAGCAATTCATCCAGCTGGTTTCGGATCGAATCATTGATTTTCTTTGACCCCATACTTCCTCCCATGACCATCAGGACAGGCTTCGAAGCAGTGAAGCCGCACACCTCCAAACCTTTTTGTTTGTTTCCTGCAAATAATTCTTCTCTGATGACAGCTCCGATATATTCTTTCTTTCCTTCAGGTAGATACTCCATCGTTTCCGGGAAAGTCGCCAGGATTTTTTTGGCAAATCGTGATGCCAGTTTATTAGCAAGTCCAGGTGTATAATCCGATTCATGGATAATTGCCGGTATACGGTTCATCCATGACGCCGCTACTACTGGCACAGATACAAAGCCCCCTTTTGAGAAAATGACATTGGGTTTTCGTTTCCGGATGATATTCCACGCCTGCACGGTCCCTTTCATGACTTTGAAGGGATCTTTCAAATTTTCTTTCGACATATAGCGACGCAGTTTTCCGGTAGAAATAGCATGGTAGGAAACGCCATCGATATCTTCGATCAATTGGCGTTCTATCCCGTTATGGGAACCGATATAATCAATTTCATATCCTTGTTTTTTGAATTCCGGAATCAAAGCCAGGTTCACAATGACATGTCCCGCGGTGCCTCCACCAGTGAATAATATTCTTTTCTTCCGCATAAAAAACTTCCTTTCTCTTCGTCATCCTATCTATTTCATCATTTCATGTAGGTTAACTTTTGTTTTTGTGCTATAATCCTCTCTATCCTAAGTGAATTGTATCAGAAAAGGAAGATACATATGTATGAAACTTCAACCTTGAAACAGAAAATCAAGCTTTTTCTCATCATCCTCATCCCGATTCTTATCACACAGATCGGCATGTATGCGATGAATTTTTTTGATACCATCATGGCCGGTCAAGCCGGTGCCGAGGATTTAGCTGGAGTTGCCATCGGTTCCAATGTATGGCTGCCTATTTTCACCGGACTTAACGGTATCATGCTGGCCATCTCTCCTATTGTGGCACAGCTGAAGGGAGCGAAACAAGACAGCGACATTCCTGTCGCCGTCAAACAGGGGGCATACCTCGCAGCCGTAATTGCCATCTTTATCGGTGTGGCTGGATTCTTTTTGATTGATCCCGTACTTAGTCTGATGGATATTACAGATGAAGTAACCTATATTGCTAAATATTACTTGATCACACTCGGGGTGGGAATCATTCCATTATTCGTGTTCAATATCTATCGCAGTTTCATAGATGCTTTAGGATATACAAGAATATCGATGATCATCATTCTCCTTACCCTTCCGACCAATATATTATTCAACTATGTATTCATTTTTGGGAAATTCGGATTTCCGGCACTCGGCGGTATCGGCGCCGGTCTGGCCACTGCTTTGACCTACTGGGTCTCTTTCATTATCGCTATCATCATCCTGCAGAAGGTTCAGCCGTTCCGCCATTATCGAATCTTTTCCAACTGGATCCGCCCCTCGCTGAAGGCTTGGGGAGAGCAGCTGAAAATCGGCATTCCTATTGGTTTTGCTATTTTCTTTGAGACCAGCATTTTCGCAGCGGTCACTTTTTTCATGACTGCTTATGATACGTATACCATTGCCGCACACCAGGCGGCCATCAATTTCGCATCTTTGTTATATATGATGCCACTCAGCATCGCCTTCACCCTTACGATTGCGGTCGGATTTGAAACAGGAGCAAATCGTCACCGGGACGCTCGGACTTATTCGTATTTAGGAATCTTGATTGCGGTAGCGATGTCTGTGCTGGCCGGGGGAATATTATATATTTTCGACGATGCGGTTGCTCGTCTGTACAGTTCTAATCCCAACGTGATTGAATTGACGAAGAACTTCATTTTCTTCGCGATCTGGTTCCAGTTATCGGATGCTGTCGGAGCACCAATCCAGGGGATTTTGCGTGGTTACAGAGATGTCAATATCACGCTTGTCATGGCTTTTGTCTCCTACTGGGTAATCGGCCTGCCAAGCGGCTGGCTGCTTGCCAACTATACGGTTCTCGGACCTTATGGTTATTGGATGAGCTTGATTATCGGTTTGACAGCAGGTGCCATTACTTTATATGGGCGGATGTTTTTACTGCAACGAAAAAATATCAGACTATCTCATATGAAAAAAACCAGCCGGCACTGAAGTGTCAGCTGGTTTCCTACTATTATTGATCAAGGTTAAACACAATCAACCGCTCTTCGGTCATATCCTCAATCGCATATTTAGGTCCTTCTTTGCCCCAGCCGCTGCTTTTAACACCGCCATATGGCATCAAGTCGACACGATACTGGGAAGAATCGTTGATCATAAGACCTCCAACCTGGACATGTTTAGCCGCATAGAAGGCTGTTTCCAGATTCTTCGTGAAAATTCCCCCCTGAAGCCCGTACTGGGATCTGTTCACTTCATTAATGCATTCCTTGATATTTGAAAATGGAATCATGCTAACAACTGGTGCAAAGATTTCTTCACAGACAACCTTCATATCATTTTTCACATTAGCAACCACTGTTGGATGCAGTAATGCTCCTTCACGCTTGCCGCCATAGACAACCTTTGCGCCGCTTTCTTCTGCTTCTTGAATCCATTGTTCGGCGCGTTCGGCTTCTCCTTCACTGATCATCGGTCCTACATCCGTCTCTGGATCATTTGGATCGCCGACATTCAATTGGTCGATCGCCTGGAATAATTTGTCCTGGAATGCTTCCTGGATGTCTTCATGGACATATAGACGCTGAACGGAAATGCAGACTTGCCCCGCAAATGCGAAACTCTTCTGAGCAATGTTGCTCGCAGCTTTATCTAAATCTGCCTCTTTGTCAACGATGACTGGGGAGTTATTTCCTAGTTCAAGTATCAGCTTGTTCAAACCGGTATTCTGTTTTAATTTTAAGCCGACATTAGCACTTCCGGTGAAAGTGTATAAATTGATTCGTTCATCTTCCATCATCTGCTGCCCAACCGTTGAACCGGAACCGACAACAACATTTAAAAATCCCTTCGGAAGTCCTGCTTGCTCAAATAATTCAGCAAGCTTCAACGCAGTAGTCGGTGTGTTGCTCGCAGGCTTCAATACTACGGTATTCCCTGCTGCAATAGCAGGCGCAATTTTATGCGCTACCAGGTTCAGCGGGAAATTGAATGGGCTGATGGCTCCGACAACACCGACGGGAACTTTCATGGTGTAAGCCATTCTGTTTTCTGAACCAGGAGCGGCTTCTACCGGAACCCCTTCCCCATGAATGCGCTTTGCTTCTTCTGCTGACAATTCAATCGTCTGGGCAGCCCGGTCAACTTCCGTCCGTGTCTGTTTCAATGGTTTGCCGGCTTCCATTGTAATATTTTTGGCCAGCTCTTCTTTATTTTCCCGGAGCAGTTCGCTGACTCTGCTTAAAATTTTATATCGCTCGTAGGGAGGAAGCGGATTTTCTTTGAAGGCTGTGTCAGCAGCGGTGGTCGCCTGCTCTACTTCGTTTTCTCCCGCCTTTGACACCCTGGCATAAACTTCATGTGTGTATTTATTAAGTACTTCCAGCTGATCGTCTGTCTTCACCCATTCTCCATTAATATAAAGGTGATATGTCTGTACCATAACATCGCTCCTTATTTAGTATTCATAGTGAATTATTTCCGAAAAGCCAATGACCGAAACACTTCTGTGATATACAGCAAAGCTCCCAATTGCTGAAGACTCGGTTTCGAGAATTTTTAGGCGAGGGGCGTGGGGGGAGGGTGAGACTCCTGCGGGAAAGAATAGACTGGCTAGACCCCGCAGAGCTTTAGCTCGAGGAGGCTTGCCGTCTTCCCCGCGGAAAGCGAATCCTTCCCCCACGCCCCTAAACTCTCACGATTATCTCGAAATCAATTCTTCGATTTTTCGGTTCTTTAATTGAATAAATTCTTGATGAAAAAACAAAAAAAGCACTACCCTTGTTATCAAGGATAGCACTTTCTGTCAGTTTCTTATAGGAATAGACCTGCGATAGTCGCAGATAGAACAGATCCTAGTGTAGCACCAATCAATAGTTTCATACCAAAGCCGGAAACTCTTCCGCCTTTTTCTGAATCGATACCTTGCACCGTACCAGCGATGATACCGATGGAAGAGAAGTTCGCGAAACTAGTCAGGAAGACAGTGACGACACCAACCGTCTTCTCAGACACTTGATCCAGCATGTTTTGGAACTCGAGCATAGCTACGAATTCGTTTGTTACAATTTTTGTACCCATAATAGCACCAGCATCGATAGCCTCAGCCCATGGAATACCCATCAATAAACCAAGTGGAGCAATGACATAACCTAAAGCTTCCTGTAAGGTAAATCCATTGAACAGGCCGGCAAACGCCCAGTTCACGAGCTCTAGTGATGCGATGAAGGCAATTAGCATGGTTGCAACGATCAATGCGATACGACCACCATCAAGGGCACCGTTACCCATCGCTTCGAAAAAGCTCTTCGCATTGGAAACATCCTGGATTTCTACTATGTCTTCTTTCTTGTCTACTTTGACAGGTGCAATGATAGAAGCTACGATCAAAGCACTAAACATATTCAATGGCAACGCTACAAGCACATATTGTGCCGGCAGCATTCCCAGATACGCCCCTACGATGGAAGCAGATACTGAGCCCATGGCAGATGCACTGACGATATAAAGACGATTGTCGCTCAATTGATGGAATTGAGATTTAATCGCAATCAAAGCTTCAGACTGACCGAAGAAGATACTGTTAACTGCGTTAAAGGACTCGATTTTTGGAAGGCCTGTAATATAAGACAGAGCCTGTCCTAGATATTTGATGATGAAAGGCAATATTTTCAAATAAGTCAATACAGAAAGAATAGTCGCAAAGAAAATGATCAATAGTAAGACGTTGAAAAAGAATACGCCTCCGCCGCCTTCTTCGACAGCGATTCCCCCAAGTACAAAGTTGACACCTTCTGTACCGAACTCAATCAATTTATTGAAACCGGCTGAAATTGCACCGATAATTGCTTGTCCGATATCTGTGTTAAACATGAACCACGTCGTGAATAGCTGTAAAGCAAGCATGATTCCAACCCCACGAAGGTTGATGTTCTTTTTGTCATTGGACATCAGGAATGCGATACCCAATACAACGACAATGGCCAAAAGACCTAATAAAATTCCCATTTTTTTGTTCCTCCCTCAAAAGTTGTCCGCCTCGGAATGAAAATGCTTTCATAAGTTCATTTCATATTGGATTTTATCAGGTTGTCAGACGTCATGCAAGTGTAATTTTTCGTCATATAACTGTAAACGTTGTCGTAGCAGTGTTTACAATTTTTGAAAGTATTGTGAACGCTCAATCTTTTTTACTATTTCCCGCAGGACTTTATTCACCTTAACAAAATTATTAGATGACGTCACCCTCATTATGTCCGTTTCTATCATTTTTGAATGAAAATTTGTACCCAGTACCCGCTTCCATTCTTTCCTTCTGCATAACCTACACCGATATGCGTCATTCTCGGGTTCAATATATTTTGCTGATGGCCTGGATGTTCCAGCCATTGGGAAACGACTTCTTCTGGCGAAAACGATACAGACGCGATATTTTCAGATGCCCGCTCGTAATCAATGTTGAAAGCACGAAGCATCTCAAAAGGAGAACCGTATGTGGGGGATTGATGACTAAAATAGCCATTATCCGCCATGTCCTCCGCTTTGACTGCCGCAACACCTTGCAACGCTCCATCTATACGTACCGGCTTGATTCCCTTTTGACTCCTGGCCTCATTCGTTAACCTGACCACAGTGTCTGTAAGGTCTTTAGAGGGAATCAGCAGTTGGTCGCCAGGAAAGATAACCTCCGGTTTTTCAATATGTGTGTTGCTCGCTTTGAAATCACGAAAGGAAAGATTATAGCGGAGGGAGATCTTCCACATGGTATCTCCCGGTTTGACGTGATAAGTCATCGTTTTGGCATCAACCTGATTTTCAGTTGCGGAAAACAGCAAGCAAATGAACACCAACAAGCAAGCAAGCGTTTTTCCCACTGTTATTCTCTCCTTTTCGAAAATATCTGCCTTAGTTTCTTCTACTTTTTCCATTTTCATGTATGTGGGAAGAATGAAACCGCCAGACCTGTTGGTTAGGGTCTGGCGGTTCATTAAAAATGGAACGAGCGCGCTACATGAAGTAAATCTGATTTTTCCACTTCACTGTCGTTGTCAGAAAAGTTACTCGGACGATAGGTCATTTTGTAAGTGACCCCGTCTTTCTGCCATGTCACAGTTTTAGAGTAGGAATTATCAACATACAGACCAGTAAGAGAATCTGTAATTTCCACCTGTTCCGGTGAAAACAATTCCATTTCTCCTTCCCCCTCCATAAACTGCATGGTCAATAAATCATTTTCTTCAGTGTAAAAACTGATATCCAGTGCTTCATCCCCTTTGACTTCATACACATCCGAGACCATCATTACCATCTCAATTGGAATGAACTCCATGTTCCTGAATAACGACATTGACTTTTGGAGTTATTGTGATGGTTTTAAAGTCCTTCTCCCAATCCATCTGTTTCCAAGTATCATAATGGAAAGCTTCTGTTCGCCTGCCAATCCCAAGAACATCACTGTGCGCCTCTTGCAAAAGTGAGATGACCTCTTCCGCTTCTTTTGTTAAAGTTTCCGATAGTTTCTTTTCTAATTCTGTTATTTTATTGGGATCTGTCAATTTATCCAGCGGGTACTCCACCACATTCACATATAAATCCAAGTTGATATCTACAGAAATCGTTCCTCCGGAAGGTGTGATCTTTAAATTACGGTTATGATTGGTAACTTCGGCACTTAAATATCTAGCCATCCTCGGCTCCCCTTTTTCACTTACTTTCCGAGTGATCCTGGCGACCTTGCCCTTTTTATTATCCATCAGCAGCAATAACGTGGCTTGCTCAGCATTAAGGGAGGTTCCATGATAATGTTTATCATGGAATAACGCTAATCCTTTATAATTCACTTTGTTTGCATCTTTATCTACCGTGAGTAGCGGTAGAGCAATATCGATCCCCGGTTCGAAAAGCTCAGCACAGATCAGCTGTACATTGTCCCCGTGAGAATGGGTAGTATCAGAAACAGCATCAAGTAATCCGACAATATGTTCAGATATCCGTGGTTCCTGGTCAGTGGTAACGGCAAATGCTTCAGCAGCTTCTCCTTCTACAACTGCTATCTCTGCGCTTAAATTATTTCGTGGCGCCCGATAATACCCATCTAATACAGAGTAAATATCCTGCTTTGCAAGTTCTTCCCCAATGAGCAATACTTCTAATTTAGAGGGGTCAAATTTATAAGCTAATTGTTTATCGATTTCATTCCTGGCATCGAACAAGTTATCACCGATACCGGTCTCAATATGCGCGTTTCCTTCCGTTGCCCTTTCTGTACCTGTCTCTGGAATCAGTACGGATACGGTATCTTTTACTTGTCCATCATCCGTAAGATCAAAAGTTGCCCCCATGATTAACTTAGCGTCTTTGAATAGTCGTTGATCCCAGCAGCCTGTTAGTAACACCAAACAACAGATGAGCAGTAATAAACTTTTCTTTTTCATGTGGAATCCCTTCCTGTAAGCTCCTTTTTACGAGCCAAGAATACTACTAATAAAAGAACAGGCAGTAAGCCAGAGAACAGATAGCCGAATTTCATGACGATATCTCCATATTGGCTGATCAGCTGCTCCCCCCTCCCGAAGATCAATCCTAATGTCAAAGCAACGGCAGCCATTATAATCATGAAAGGCATTTCCTTGTTACTATCAAGCATGTGCTTCAGTCCTTTCCCAGCCATATATAGATAAGTGGTGAAAGATGTGGTCACTGACACGATCCAAACGGAGATGAAAAATAGGTCCAGCCGTTCAACAACGCTGAATTCATATGCCTTCAACATGTATAATACCGGCTCTGGGACGAGTAAGATTTCTTTGGCTCCAAAGAAAGTAAACGTTGAGAAAACCACTAGCAGGTAAAATCCCAGAATAAACCACTGGGTATAAAATATCGTTTTTAATTTCTCTTTATCGGTACCTTCTACAAGCGGGTAGATGATTAAGACGAACACAAAACCTAACAGGGAAAGTACCCCTTCATTAATACCTTTTAAAATAGGCTCTATCCCTGCTTTACCAATCGGTAAGATGAAAATAAAATTGGCATCTCTGATGCCGTAAATCAATGAGACAACCAGGATGAGCATCAGCCCGGAAAAAAGTGTATAGGCCCTTGCCAATACTTTTATTTTTCCGGAAACCAGATACAACCCGGCAGAAACCATTAAAGCCATCAGTATCCACTTCGGTGTATTGATCAGCATCCATAAATTGATGACCCGCGTATAAAGTATGAGGATTAAAGCTCCTACTGCAATGAAATAGAGGCAATATAACAACGTAGCAGCCTTCCCGGTCCATTTCCCAAATATCTTTTCTAAATTCATAAATAAATGCTGTTTGGGTGTGTTCTTTAGAAGCAGCCAATAAAGTAACAGGAGCAGTTGGACAATCAGACTTGCACCAATAAGCGATATCCAACCATCCTGTTTCGCGACTTGCTGGAGGTTGTAAGGGAGAGATATGACCCCGACGCCAATTTGAGTCTGAATAATTAGAAAGAAAAATTGAAGGCGGGTGATTTTCGTGTTAAGAAAGGTGGCATCATTTTGACTTTTTGGTTTGTTTTGATTTTTTTGATTTGCCATTTCTCTTCCACTCCCTTGATTCTCCCATCGACTGCTCTTTGATTGGATTCGCATCTTTCGGTCTGGTATCTAATTTAAATAAAGGTATCCGGACAAACGTATCTTTTAAATCTTGAATCCTTAACGGTGATACAGGAGCGAAATAAGGATTGCCGAAAGACTCTAACTTGATCAAATGGATGAGGATAAACAATATGCCAAAAACGATCCCGATAAACCCTAAAGTGCTTGCAAGAATAATCAACGGGAATGTCAACAACCGGAGTGTCGTACTTAATTCATGAGAAGGGACGACAAAAGAGGCGATCGCTGTCAACGCGACGACAATCACCATCAAATTAGAAATAAGCCCCGCCCTTATGACTGCATCACCAATGACCAAACCTCCCACGATACCGATGGTCTGTCCTACAGGCTGTGGCAGTCTGATCCCGGCTTCACGAATCAATTCGATGATGATGACCATGATGAATGCTTCCACAAATGGTGGATAAGCAATCTGATCAATCGCACTCTTGACAGGCGGCACCAGATCATCCGGTATCACTTCAAAATGAAAACCAATAATAGCGATATACATAGCCGGCAAACCAATAGCAATCAGGAAACTCATTAAGCGGATTATCCGAACAAAGGTACCTGAAACCCAACGGGCGTTATAATCATCGGGTGACTGGTAGAACATGAAGAAAGTTGAAGGCAAAATCAGCACTGTTGGACTGCCTTCTGCTATTAAAGCAATTTTACCGGACATTACATTAGCAATCACCCGGTCGGGACGTTCCGTACTCAATACCTGCGGAAATGGCGACATAGGATTATCTTCCATAAACTCTTCCATAAAACCAGGACTTAGGATTGTATCCGCAGAGACACTTTTTATCCTTTTTTTTACTTCTTTAACTAATTGAGGGTTAGTGATTCCATCCATATAAGCAATCGCAATATTAGTATTTGTTTTCTTGCCTACACGGAAATATTTAATCGTGAGATCCCGGTGTTCCAGACGCTTCCGCAGCAAGTTGATATTTATCATGAGGTTTTCAACAAAGCCCTCATGGGACCCACGGACAACCTTTTCATTCTCAGGCTCTTCGACACTACGGTTAATCTCTGAGGTGACATTGAAATAAGATAATTTTTTATTATTTTCTTCTATATAGAGAGCATGCCCCCGTAACAACACCTTGAGGGCTTCCTCCAG
Source organism: Thalassobacillus sp. B23F22_16 (assembly GCF_043496955.1). NCBI lineage: Bacteria > Bacillati > Bacillota > Bacilli > Caryophanales > Bacillaceae > Thalassobacillus > Thalassobacillus sp. B23F22_16. The sequence goes on from NZ_JBIEKD010000016.1 coordinate 84,920, forward strand.
ATCCTCTGTATGCTTTCCATTCGGTAATTCAGCGATCGAATCCCATTTACCAAACTCCATTTGAGTGAAAATTTTTTGTTGCACTTTTTCCTGATCTGCAAGTGTCTCAAAGTAAAGAAGTGCTGCGTTTCCATCTTTTAACACTCTTACCTTCAAATCATTGGAATGCTTTAAGGCTTTAGTGAGATATTCTATATTTCTAGATAGCTGGGAATAGCTAGGCTGCTCTGGCTCCTTAACGTCCGCTTCATTACCAGGCTGCTCTTCAATTAATTTATCCTGTTTCGACTTACGTCTCCGATAACCCATCCCACTCACCACCTTCATCTATCCATAGTAATTCTTAGTATGGACGTTCCGCCGCTATTTAGTCATTTATGGAAGAAAGACCATTAGAAAAACTTGACTTATCCCCAAGTATTGAAAGCCTTAGATTTTCTTACTTTAATCCTTTAACAAAGTTAAACATTCTTAAAGTATAAAAAAATGCCACCCGCTTACGCGAGTGGCATTACTTTATTAATGGGCTGGAAAGAAAATCATTTGTAATATAAAAATGATACCGAAAAAATATAATATCCAGTGTACCTCTTTCCCTTTTCCACTAACAAGCTTTAATAAAGGATAAGTGATGAAACCGATAGAAATCCCAGTTGCAATACTTGAGGTAAGCGGCATCGTCAAAAGAATCGCAAAAGCAGGAAAAGCCTCGTCAAAGGTCTTCCAATCAACCCGTGCAAGACCTTCCATCATAAAACAGCCAACAATAATTAATACCGGTGCGGTAATGGCAGGCAAATAAGAAATGGCCGCTACGATGGGTGATATAAATATCGACAAGAAAAACAACGAGGCAACAACAATAGACGTAAGTCCAGTCCGTCCTCCGGCAGCTACCCCTGAAGTAGATTCGATATACGCCGTAGAAGGACTTGTGCCGAACATAGACCCGGTTGTTGTGGCAATTGCATCAGCCATCAAAGCTGACTTCGCCCTGGGCAGGCTCCCATCTGCTTTTATGAAACCAGCCTGCTCGGCGACTCCGATCATCGTGCCGGTTGTATCAAAAATTGTCACTAATAAGAATGCGAACACAACCGTATATAATCCTTGGGAAAACACACCAGCTACATCGATATCAAAAAATACCGGAGCTGGAGGAGCCGATACGAAACCTTCAAACTGCAGTTGACCCGTAATATAACCAAGAATCCCCGTAATTACCATTCCTAGAAACAGCGCACCTTTTACTTTCCGGGCCATCAGTCCGAGCGTAATGAATAAACCAGCCAGGGTCAGCAAAGTGACAGGCTGGTGCAAATCTCCAAAGGTCACCATTGTCGCTTCGCTTGGAACGACAATTCCTGACATTTTCAACCCCAGAAATGCAATGAACAATCCAATCCCGGAAGTAATCCCATATTTCAATGAGTCAGGTATCGCCATAATTAACGTTTCTCGTAACTTCGTCAAGCTTAATAATATAAATAATAGACCAGCAATAAAAACAGTTCCAAATACAACTTGATAGGATACCCCTTGAGAAGCAACCACACTGGCAAAATACGCATTCAGCCCCATTCCGGGAGCAATGGCAATCGGGTAGTTGGCTGCGAATGCCATGATTAATGTACCGACAAGCGCAGAAATGACGGTAGCCATGAACACTTGTTCAAATGGTACACCAGCTGAAGATAAGATAGCAGGGTTGACGACAATAATATAGACCATCGTAAGAAAAGTGGTCACTCCTGCCATTACTTCTGTTCGTGGATTTGTATTATTTTCCTTGAGACGAAAAACTTTCTCCATATAAAACACCCGTCTTTCCGAATAATATAAACAACATTTACTATATTATTCGTTTTTACAGGTGTATGCAACCTTTTTATATAATCAGATCTTATAGATAAACCTGATTAATTCCAGGAAATTCAGATGTGAGTCTGGAATTTTTTGAAAGGACACAAAAAGAAGCCGAAAGTCCGGCTTCCTTTATTTTTTACTCTCGGAAAGGAATTTGGCTCGTTTTGTGCAGGCATCCATTGCGGACTGTACCGCACTCCTGAAGCCTGCTTCCTCCAGAGCTGTTACAGCTTCAATCGTGGACCCACCTGGCGTACAAACGTCATCTTTCAGTTTCCCCGGATGTTCGCCGGTTTCTAATACCATTTTTGCCGCACCTAGAACGGCTTGAGCCGCCAGCTTATATGCTTGTCCTCTCGGGATTCCCTGCTGAACCGCTCCATCAGCCATGGCTTCAATGAACATGTAGACATAAGCCGGGGCAGAACCGCTGACAGCTGGAATAGCATCCATCAGCTTCTCAGCCATCACTTCAGCTTTTCCGAAGCTTTCGTATATAGCTTTCACTTCCTGAAGTTCCTCTTCGCTTACAAATTCATTCGGGCAAAGCACACTCATTCCTTCCCCTACGAGGGAAGGCGTATTAGGCATACTTCTAATTACTTTGACCTGATGGTCGAAAGAATTTTCAATGTCGCCAATGGTGATCCCTGCTGCTATGGTGATGATAATGGCATCAGCACGCACATAATCCTTGATTTCTTCAATTACCTCTTTATAAATATACGGTTTGACAGCAAGGAATAAAATATCGCTTTCACTTGCCAATCGTTTATTGTTATTAGATGTATCAATATCGAACCTGCAGGCCGCTCCTTCGATCGTTTCATCGGTAATCGCTGTAGCTGACACCTGGTCTTTAGTGACAATGCCAGCTCTCAACATGCCCTGGATCATCGCCTGCGCCATATTTCCGCAGCCGACAAAACCGATTTGCTTATCCATCTGCTTACCCACTCTCCTTTAAAATCTAACGCACAAACACCTTTACAGCTGATGTACTTTTTTCAATGTTTCTTCGTATGCCATGAACATATATAGTTGTAGCGAAAAACAGTTACCATTGTAGAATAATTATTGTGAAAACACAATTCGCTCTCCCTGGCCTTCGACATTTTTCGCCTTTGTGAGGTTTTCTTTTATATTCCCCAAATATTCCTCAAATCCCTCCCTATTCCATTATTCTTTCGCAGGAAATATGAAAAATGGCATAAATTTCTGCGAAAGGGTTTACAAATGAAGGTCAGTTTCTTATAATTAACCATGTAATATTCATATCATAACGATTCACAAAAAATATCATAGCTGCTACGAGAAAAGCCGAGCTGATAACAGCTCGGCTTTTCTCGTGTTCGTTCGGTCCTTATTCTATTACCTCACCCTTAACCTCTTTCAGCAACTCCTGCACCTGCTTTTTCACACGTCTTGATACCGTAACATACAAAGTATCCCCAGCCTGTATTGCTGTTTGTCCATAGGGAGTGATGATATCACCGTCTCTGATAATAGCATTGATCAAGGCTTTATCCGGAAGATCGATATCTTCCAGTTTTTCTCCGACAATCAGATTATTTACAGAAACATCAAACTCGATAATCTCCACATTCGCTTTTCCTATCGAAATCAGTTCCAGAGAATGAATCGGATTGCTTAGCTTATCAGAAACAAGGGAAAGCTTTTCCGCCAGCCAAGTAATTGTCGACCCTTGGATGAGCGCCGAAGTAAGTACGATAAAGAAAACAATGTTGAAGATCAACTGGCTGTTTTCCACACCAGCGAGCATCGGAAAGATGGAAAGCACAATTGGAACAGCACCACGAAGACCGGACCATGATAACAATACTTTTTCCTTATTGGTGTAACGGAAAAATACCAGGCTAATATAAACAGCAATGGGTCTGGCAAGAAACATGAGAATTAAAGAAATCAATATTCCTTTCCACATAATATCTGCCGTAAACACCTCAGATGGAAATACAAACAAACCCAAAATGACGAACATCAAAATCTGGGCCATCCAACCGAACCCTTCGTTAAATCTTAAAATAGAATATCGGTAGGCAAGCTCAGAATTTCCGATTACTACTGCTGTTATATAGACAGCCAACAGACCACTGGCCTGCACGAGGGAACTGATGCTATAGGATAATAGTGCGAATGCAATAGCAAAGAGCGGATAAAGACCACTTGAATCCAAGTTGATTCGATTTAAGGAAAAACTCGAAATATAGCCAAGTAGAAGGCCAACGACCGCTCCTGCCCCCATTTGCCAGAAGAACAACATAATTGTACCTAAGATACTTGATGAGTCCTCGGTTAATAACTGAATAAACGTGATAGTCAGGAATACGGCCATCGGATCATTTGTACCGGATTCCGCTTCCAGTGTTGCTCCGAGTTTATTACGGATATTTTTCCCTTTCAATACAGCAAAGACGGCAGCTGCGTCCGTAGAACCAACAATAGAACCTACAAGAAACGCTTCCAGCCATGATACGTCAAGAATGAATTTTGCAAGCAATGCAACCATGCTTGATGTTAATAAAACACCAAGGGTAGCTAATGTAATTGAGGGAGCAAGAACCTTTCTCATAGCGCCCCACTTCGTCTGCATCCCACCCTCAAACAAAATGATCACTAAAGACATAACACCGATGAGCTGTGCCAGTTCAGCATTATTGAAATAGATTATACTTAATCCATCCGACCCTACAACCATTCCGACTATGATGAATAAAACAAGAGAAGGAACACCCAGCCTTGAGGAAAACTTCGTTACCAGAACACTGCTTACGAGCAATAATGCGATAAGGAATATATTTTGATTAGATTGCAGTACTTCTTGAATCATTGCGATGAACACCCTAACTGTTTGCTTGTCTACTATGATTATAAACTTTTTTACTTGTAAGCAAAATTATTCCACTCGCTATATCACTTAAAACATTTACATTATCGGCTTATTCAATAAATGGGCCAAAAAGTCGAAGACTTGATTTCTAGATGTTTATTCGAGTTTAGGGGCTCCGGGAAACGATTCGCTTTCCATGGGCGTGTGCTGAGTCTTCTCAGGCTTCGCCTTGCGGGGCCTCAGCGATCCCGCATATCCCACAGGACTTTGAATTACCTTCCATGAAAAACACCGCACGAAGGAAATGCGTAGCATTTTCGAGGAGTCTCACCGTTTCCCTACGCCCCTTTACCATAGGAAATTCTCAAAATCACACTTGGGAAATTTGCCCTATAATAATAGAAAGAAGACTTTGACTCCCTTACACCCTTTTATAAATGCCTAAGAATCTTAAATTGAATTTTAAAAGAGGTATTAAAAAAGAACCAGCTCTGAAATAGAGCTGGTTATACAGTCATCTCTTCTTCTTTTTCGCTCAGGAACTTCTGCATGGCGTAAAGAACATCTGCTTTCTTTCGCAAAACATAATAACTGAACTTTGGATGTTCGATTTTCTTATACACTTGCATCAGGCTGGAGTGCCGGTTGTATTGATTTACTTCTCCATATCCAAACAGACTGGATACCTTCAGGAGCTCATCGATAAGCTGCAGACATCGTTTGTTATCGGATGTTAAATTGTCTCCATCTGAAAAATGAAAAGGATAGATATTATAACGTTCTGGAGAATATTTTTGATCGATCAGCTCAAGAGCTTTACGGTAAGCTGAGGAACAAATCGTACCCCCGCTTTCTCCTTTGGAAAAGAAGTCATCTTCACTAACTACCTTTGCTTCCGTATGATGTGCGATGAATTCAATATCCACAGTTTCATATTTAGATTTCAAGAAACGATTCATCCAAAAGAAGAAGCTTCTTGCCATATACTTTTCCCACAATCCCATCGAACCTGAGGTATCCATCATCGCAATGACGACCGCTTTTGATTCAGGCTTCACGACGTCATTCCAGGTCTTATAGCGGACATCTTCTGGATAAATCGGTGCAAACGATGACGTCCCTTTCATGGCGTTTCGTTTGAAAGCCTCAAGCATCGTACGACGTTTATCAATATTTCCCGTCAGACCTGTTTTCCTGACATCACTGAATTCAATGTCCGTCGTGACAATATTGTCTTTCTCTTTTTCCTCCAGGTTCGGCAGCTCAAGTTCTTTAAATAATGCCTCTTCCAGTTCAGCAAGACTAATTTCTGCCTCGTAATAATCTTCGCCTGCCTGATCACCTGCTCCTTCACCTTTACCTGCTTTCTTGTCACCCGATCCGTCTCTTGCAACCACGTCACCTACTTGGCTATCTCCATCCCCTTGACCAACATGTTTATTTTTGTCATGGTTGTAGCGGATTTTATATTCATCCAGTGATCGAATTGGTATTTTAACAACATGTTTGCCCTTTGACATGATGATGTTTTCTTCCGTGATCAAATCTGGGAGTTGATTCTTCATGGCCTCCTGAACTTTTTCCTGATGTCGCTTCTGGTCGTCATGTCCTTTTCGGTGGAGGGACCAATTTTCTTCTGCAATCACAAAATTCTTCTCTTCAGCCAACTTCATCCCCTCCTGCTATAGTATTATTCTATACTATGCAGGTTTGTCGATTTTGATTAAATATTCAGACTATTAATTTCAAAAAATACCACTCATATTTCAAATATAGGCTTAAAAAACCTTGATTTGATAATGATTCCACCAGCTTGTTTTCTATTCTATTAATTTTATAGAATATCTCCGAAAAAAAGAGAGAGATAAAATAAAAATACATCCCATGGTTAGACCCATGAGATGCACACGGACATTTTATTGATCTTCATCATTTTCTTCGTTTTTCTCAGCTTTCATTTGGGAAAGGAGCTCTTCGCTCGCTTTTTCTGCTGATGTCACTTCCGTCAACCCCATAAAAGACCAGCCCTTCGATTCGACCCAGTCCATGAACTCATTCAAAAATTCATCATGGGTGAGATCAACATCATAAATCGCTCCGTTGATGGAGATCGTTTTCTTTGGGTATAAAATCATGTTGAAAGATCGTGGTGTCTTCATATGATCCCACCTTTCCTGTTGATACTAACAATGTACCAGATAAAACGAATCCTCGCCATAGGCTATGGCGAGGATTCACAAAATGTTTAACCTTCCAACAATAGATCGTATGGGTCTTCAATCAATTCCTTCACACGTACGAGGAATTGTACCGCTTCTTTTCCATCGACAATACGGTGATCGTAGGAAAGCGCAATGTACATCATCGGACGTACTTCGATGCTGTCATCCGGCATAACCATGGCACGCTTCTGAATGTTGTGCAAGCCAAGGATACCAACTTGTGGTGCATTCAAAATCGGTGTGGAAAGCATAGAACCGAAAGTTCCTCCGTTTGTAATCGTAAAGGAACCTCCCTGTAATTCATCCAACTGCAATTCTTTATTGATCGCTTTCTTAGCCAGACGGGAGATGTCTTTTTCAATTCCAGCAAAGCCTAAGCGGTCTGCATCACGAATGACTGGTACAACCAGACCTTCATCTGTAGAGACTGCCATACCGATGTCATAGAACTTCTTCTTAACGATTTCGTTGCCTTGGATTTCCGCATTCAGTAATGGGAATTCTTTCAAAGCACCGATGACCGCTTTGGTGAAGAAAGACATGAATCCAAGCTTGATATCATGTTTCTTCTGGAAGTCTTCTTTACGTTCTTTACGCAGCTGCATGACAGCAGACATGTCTACTTCGTTGAACGTCGTCAACATCGCAGAGTTTTGCTGCGCTTCAACAAGACGCTTCGCTATCGTTTGACGACGACGGGACATTTTCACGCGCTCGACCGGCTTATCAAATTCAGTTTTTTCATTGTTCTGTTCCGCTTTTTTCTCTTTCTTAGGTGCCTTTTGCTTCGTCTCTTTTTCTTTAGAACTGCTTGATGCAGCGTCTACATCCTCAGGACGAATGCGGCCTAATGGATCACGGGCACTGATTTCATTCAAGTCGATTCCCAATTCACGGGCACGCTTTCTGGCAGCCGGGGTTGCAATTACTTCACCTTTGCCATTTTCACCATCGGATGTTTCTTCTGCCTGTTTACTTTCTTCTTTCTTTTCTTCCTTCGCTTCTTTTGGTTCTTCTTTCTTCTCTTCTTTAGGCTCTTCTTTTTGTTCTTCTTTATCGGAGGAATCATCAGAAGATCCGCCAGCTTCACCATTTTCATCTACTTTAGCAATGACATCGCCAACTTCAACGTCGTCTCCGGCATCTTTTACGATTTCGGTCAATACTCCGCTGGCATCAGCGTTTACTTCTACGTTGACTTTATCTGTTTCGAGCTCCAGAATCGGATCGCCTTTTGATACCTTATCACCTTTTTTGACAAGCCACTCGGCAATCGTTCCTTCTGTAATGGACTCAGCTAATTCAGGGACCTTAATTTCTTTCACTTGAATTTCCTCCTTTAGACATCATTAGTGCTTCGTTTATAATGCGTTTTTGTTCTGTCTTGTGGATATTCGGTTCACCAACTGACGGAGATGCACGATGTGGACGTCCGACATAGCGGTGAATTTGGCCTTCTTCCAATAACCTGTGGAGGATACCCTCGACGAAGTACCAGCTTCCCATGTTTTGTGGTTCTTCTTGTACCCATACCAATTCTTCCAGGTTCGGGTATTCATTCATAATTTCTTTCAGGCGTTCTTCAGGGAAAGGATAAATCTGTTCTACCCTTACTCCGGCAATCGTATCAAAATTGTGCTCTTCTGCCTTTTCTGCAGTGTCTTCAATTTCTACCATAATTTTACCGCTGCCAATCAGTAATGTCTTGACCTTATCCTTGTTTTCACTTAAACCAGGCTGGTGTTTAAGAGTTTCGAATTTACCTTCAGCGAAATTTTCTCCAGGATCAGCTACTCGCTGGTTACGCAATAGACTCTTCGGTGTCATTAACACCAATGGACGTGCTTCTTCCTTACCACTGATTGCCGCTTGTCTGCGTAATAAGTGGAAGTATTGAGCAGCAGATGTCACATTGGCAACCGTCCAGTTGTTTTCCGCGGCGAGCTGTAAGAAACGTTCCAGACGGGCACTGGAGTGCTCAGGTCCTTGTCCTTCATAACCATGAGGCAGCAAGAAGACCATGCTTGTCTTTTCTCCCCATTTGGCACGGCCGGCTGCTACAAACTGATCAAAAATGACCTGACCCGCATTAGCAAAGTCACCAAACTGTGCTTCCCAAAGCACGAGTGATTCCGGAGCCTGCACACTGTAGCCGTATTCAAACCCTAACACACCTGCTTCTGATAGCGGGCTGTTATGGAGCGCAAATGATGCTTTCGCCTGCTCCAGTCCATGCAACGGGTTATAGGTTTCACCTGTTTCGACATCATGCAGGACCATATGACGATGAGCGAACGTACCACGTTCACTATCCTGTCCGGTAAGTCGGATCGGCAGGCCATCTTCCAGAATAGAAGCGAATGCAAGTGCTTCCGCTGTCGCCCAATCTACCTTTCCGCCATCTTCAAGCATTTTCTTCCTGCGTTGGAGAATTTTTTCTAATTTCTTAAAGCCATTGAAACCTTCCGGACGCTTCAACATTCCTTCATTCAAAGCCTTGAGGCGGTTGATATCAATGGCGGTTTCAATTTCATCCAATGTACTTTCTACCGCTTCCGGACGCTTCTCTGCCTCTGGTTCGGCCGTTTCATTTTCTTTCATATTCCGATAGAGTTCCCGGAGCTTGTTCTCGACTTTTTCTGTCATGTCCTTGAACTCTTCTTCTTTTATGACTCCTTCCTGCTGCAGTCTTTCCTGGTAAATATTTGCTGCAGTCGGATGGTTGTCAATTTCCTTATAGAGCTGGGGCTGTGTAGCGCGTGGTTCATCCATTTCGTTATGACCATAACGACGATAACCAACCAGGTCGATCAGGAAGTCTTTATGGAATTTCATGCGATATTCATAAGCGAGTGCTGCCGCTGATAAACACGCAACCGGATCATCCGCGTTAACATGGACCACCGGGATTTCAAAACCTTTCGCCAAATCACTGGCATAACGAGTAGAACGTCCATGTTCACGGTTCGTTGTAAACCCGACCAGGTTGTTGGCAATGACATGAAGCGTACCGCCTGCACGGTAGCCAGGCAGATCACTCATGTTCAAAGTTTCTGCAACGACACCCTCACCAATAAAGGCTGCGTCCCCGTGAATGACAATACCAAAAGCTTTATCCTGGGAATGCTTAGGTGCTCCAGCCTGGGAGCGATCATCCTGGGCAGCCCGTGTAAAGCCTTGTACCACTGGATTGACAAACTCCAGATGGGATGGGTTGTGGGCGAGCGTCACACGAGTCGAATGCTGTTCGCCATTCTTTATTTCACGACGGGCACCAAAGTGGTATTTCACATCGCCTGTCCATCCATAGTTGATTCCCATGGAACCTTCAGATGGCACCAGCTCCTTATCAGGAGAATGGTGGAATTCGGAAAAGATCTTATCATATGGCTTACCAAGAATATGGGCCAGTACATTCAAACGCCCACGGTGAGCCATCCCCATCATAATATGTTCTGTTTCATCTGCGTAAGAAGACTGGATGATATGCTCAAGCATTGGCACCATGATATCCAGGCCTTCAATCGAGAAACGTTTCTGCCCGACAAACGTCTTGGCCAGGAAATTCTCAAATCCTTCGACATCAACCAGCCTGCTGAGCAGCTGTTTCTTTTCTTCATCGCTTAAAGATACAACAAAGGAACCGGTATCTACTTTATCCTGCAGCCACTGTCGCTCTTCCTCATTATGCACATGATCATATTCGAAAGATATCGTGCCGGCATAACGTTCTTTCAATGTCTTGACTACTTGCAAAGCGTTGTTCAATTTGACCGGAGAATCAGGCCATACCCAATTTGCCGGGATAGCTTCCAAATCCTCTTCCGTCAAATTATAAGTAGCAGGATCAAGCAGCTCGGAATACCGTTCTTTCCCCCCTACGGCATAAATATCTGCTTCTAAATGTCCATGACGACGAATAGCCTCAACAAGCTTGTATGCTGAGGTCACCTTTGCGATGTCCTGTTCCGATGGTGCAGCAGCGCCGTTGCTCGTAGAGCGCTCGACCCCCGCTTCCATCCATACAGGAGCCCCATGCTCATCGAACATTTCCTTCAGTGAAGGATCGACAGCATCAGGGTCTTGCGTATAAAGTTCATACTGTTCTTCAATGTACCCCATATTGGGGCCGTGAAAGTTTTCCCAGAAGCTTTCCTGAGACCCATTGTTTGACAAGTTGATTACCCCCATGTAGATTGGTCTATCGTTGCGATTAACGTAAACGTTTGCAAACCTAAGTTACATTATAGGTTCGAGTAGTTAGTTCTTCAAGAATTATAACCTAATTTTTCGACTGAAAACAACAAAACCATTATAACAAGAAAGACGCACCTTTGGGTACGTCTTTTACAACTTTTCGACAATGTTTACCATGAAAAGGCTGGAAAATATATGTCAAAGTGAAAATGCTGTGAAATTTTCTTAAAAACAGTTATTTTTCGTGCTGTTTGGGATCTGGATCCTGCCCTTTATCTCTCACTTCTTCGTTCGTCTTCATACGCTCCATTACTCTGCCCTGGTATTTGACCTCTTTCATATCTTTTGCCATGGAACTATTATCAGGCTTATTCTTTTCCATTCTTTTATCACCCATACCTCCACCACCTTTTTTATTTAAGATACCCCAACTTCCTTCTGGAAAAACCTGAAAAGAAATTAAAAGAGCTTAAGTAATTAAAAAAGCATGGAAAAGGAAATCCTTTTCCATGCTCTTTTGGTATTATCTGTTTAAGAGGCTGCCGACGTAGCGAAGCAGTTCGTTCGCTGAGCTGGAGTTGTAGCCATATTCATCGACCAGGGTTGCGATGACTTCATTCATTTTCTTAAGCTGCTGTTCATCCGGCGTCTTTGTCGAGGTCGTAATCTTGACGATATCCTTCAAATCTGCAAACAGCTTCTTCTGGATCGCTTCGCGCAGGCGTTCATGGGAATGATAATCAAACTTCTTCCCTTTACGTGCATACGCGCTGATCCGGATCAAAATTTCTTCACGGAATGCTTTTTTGGCATTTTCAGAAATTCCAATTTGTTCTTCAATCGACCGCATCAGTTTTTCATCCGGGTTCATTTCGTCTCCTGTCAGCGGATCTCTGATCTTAGTCTTATTACAATAAGCTTCCACATTATCTAGATAATTGTCCATTAATGTTACGGCCGATTCTTCATAAGAGTAGACGAAAGCTTTCTGGACTTCTTTCTTCGCCAGCTCATCATATTCTTTACGGGCAACAGAAATGAAATTCAAATAACGTTCCTTATCTTCTTTAGAAATGGAAGCGTGGCTATCCAAACCATCCTTAAGTGAACGTAATACATCGAGCGCATTGATCGACGTCATCTCTTTTTTAATGATAGTAGAAGAAATCCGGTTGATGACATAACGTGGATCAATCCCACTCATTCCTTCATCCGGATGTTCTTTACGCAGTTCCTCTACATCCACGTCACTGAACCCTTCTACATTCTCTCCGTTATAAAGTCTCATTTTCTTCAATAAGTCTACTTGCCCGCGCGTAGAATCTTTCAGTCTCGTCAATATCGTAAACATCGCAGCAATTTTTAACGTATGTGGCGCGATATGGACATCCTTGATATCACTCTGCCTGATCATCTTTTCATAGATCCGTTCTTCTTGACTTACTTTTAAGTTGTAAGGTACAGGCATGACAATCATTCGCGAATGGAGTGCTTCATTCTTCTTATTGGCAATGAAGGAACGATACTCCGCTTCGTTCGTATGCGCAACGATCAACTCGTCTGCTGAAATCAATGCGAATCTTCCTGCCTTGAAGTTCCCTTCCTGGGTCAGTGACAGCAGATGCCACAGGAATTTTTCGTCACACTTCAGCATCTCCTGAAACTCCATCATCCCACGGTTGGCTTTATTCAATTCCCCGTCAAAACGGTAGGCGCGCGGGTCTGACTCAGAACCATATTCGGCAATGGTCGAAAAGTCGATTGAACCAGTAAGGTCAGCAATATCCTGGGACTTCGGATCCGATGGACTGAATGTGCCAATGCCGGTACGCTTATCCTCAGAAAAGAAAATACGCTCTACCATTACGTCTTCGATCCTGCCGCCATACTCTTCTTCCACCCTCATCATATTTAGCGGCGACAAGTTTCCTTCAATTCTAATGCCGTATTCCTCTTCAAAATCAGGACGTAAGTGGTGAGGAATCAAATGTAAAGGATCTTCATGCATGGGACACCCCTTGATGGCGTATACTGCCCCCTGGTCCGTATGCGAATACTTTTCTAAACCACGCTTCAGGATATTGACGAGCGTAGATTTACCGCCACTGACAGGACCCATCAATAGTAAAATCCTCTTGCGGACATCCAGTCGTTTGGCAGCCGGATGGAAATATTCTTCAACCAGCCGCTCCATCGCTTCTTCCAGACCATAAATCTCATGTTCAAAGAACTTGTACTTATGATGCCCTTCTCCCTCTTCAATCCCTGCGTCTTTAATCATATTATAAACACGCGAATGTGCAGATTGAGCTAAATAAGGCCGTTCCTTCAACAACTCTAAATAATCAGAAAAGGTTCCTTCCCATTTCAGCTTCTCCTCTTCTTCCCGGTAACTTTGAATCTTTTTCAAAATATCCAATGTACTACCTCCCCTGTAGATAATGGGCAAAAGCTGATTAGTAAAGTCTATGTAGCTACCGTATAAGTAATGAATAGATAATGAGAAGAACTGAAAAAACTTGTCCATTCAAACATAGGAAGACAACAAATCGAGGAGCAAACCAGAAAAAGACTGACCCATTAGCGGTCAGTCATCCTCATCCATATAGCGCTTTTCAAATTGGTACTGCTTCCGTCTCCTTAACCCTAAGATAAGGAAGACAACAAAGAGGGTAATATTCAGAATTCTGAAATCAGGATAGATAAATGCTAAAACGGCCCAAATGGCTGCACTTGCTAAAAACAATATACTGGAATAAAGCGTCTGGCTCACCAGGGACTCCTCCCTTATCGTGTAGTTGGCTTGCCTCTCCTGTCCTTCCTTGCTTTCCTTTATCTTATCGACAAATAAATCGGATGACAATCCTTTACAACCTGAATCTGCCTCTTTTCAAACCAATTCAAATCGTATGCATTAGCAGGCTTATCTTTTTTGACACACAAATAGCTGCCTTGTTAAACTTAATCTGTGCATTTTACTTAATTAAAGTACGAACTTTTAACAGAGAAGAGGATCATAATGAGTGAGACTTGGTATTATGTCGACACTGGCCATGCAACTCCTGCCTTCAATATGGCAATGGATGAGTTGCTGCTTGATTGGCATAGTGAAGGAAAAATCCCGCCAGTATTGCGCTTTTACGGTTGGGAACCTGCCGGCCTTTCGGTTGGCTACTTCCAAAAAGTAAAAGGGAAAATAGATCTTGATGGTGTCAAACGCCACGGTTATGAGTTAGTCAGGCGTCAGACAGGTGGCCGTGCTGTACTTCATGACCAGGAATTGACCTATAGTGTTATTGTATCAGAAGAACACCCTGATATGCCTAAATCTGTCAAAGAAGCTTATCTTGTGATCTCTAAAGGATTGCTGCACGGATTCCGGAACCTCGGCGTTGAGGCTGATTTTGCCATCCCGGAAGGAAAATTGGAAACGACAGGTTCTGCTGTCTGCTTTGAAGAGCCCTCCTGGTATGAGTTAATTGTAGAAGGTAAAAAAGCGGCCGGCAGTGCCCAGACCCGGAAAAAAGGTGTTATCCTGCAGCATGGATCAATTCCAATTGAAGTGGATGACGGCAAATTATTCGATATGTTCATTTACCCGAATGAACGTGTGAAGGAACGTGCGCGTAAAGCGTTTGGGGATAAAGCGGTAGCGATCAATGATATCATTCCATCCCCTGTCACATTCGACCAGACAAAAGAAGCATTCAGACAAGGATTTGAGAAAGGTCTTGAAATCAATCTGGAGCCGTATCAATTGACTGCTGAACAATTAAAAGCAGTGGAGCAATTAGCAGAAGAACGCTATCGTAGTGACGAATGGAATTATATTCGATAAGATTATTACAAAAGGAGTGTACACTAGCATGGCTAAAAAAGAAGAGTACATACGGAAACCGGAATGGCTGAAAATCAAAATCAACACAAACAAATCGTATAATCGTTTAAAAAAGCTGATGCGCGATAAAAAACTTAATACGGTTTGCGAGGAGGCACGCTGCCCTAACATTCACGAGTGCTGGAGTGAGCGCAAGACTGCTACTTTCATGATTCTTGGTGATACGTGTACACGAGGCTGCCGCTTTTGCGCTGTCAAAACAGGGCTGCCTAATGAGCTCGACTGGGGTGAGCCGGAACGTGTAGCAGAATCTGTTGAAATCATGGGACTGAAACACGTTGTAGTCACAGCAGTTGCTCGTGATGACTTGAAAGATGGCGGTGCAGCAGTTTTTGCTGAAACTGTCAAAGCAATCCGTCGCCGAGTACCAGGCTGTACAGTGGAGATTCTTCCTTCCGACATGAAGGGCGACTATGAAAGCCTGCATACATTGATGGATGGCAAACCAGACATCTTCAACCATAATATTGAAACTGTACGTCGTCTGACAAAGCGTGTTCGCGCTCGCGCTATGTATGACCAATCACTCACTCTTCTGAAGCGGGTAAAAGAAATCGCTCCAAACACCCCGACAAAATCAAGCATCATGGTCGGACTTGGAGAAACGAAAGAAGAGATCATCGAAGCGATGGATGATTTGCTGGCACACAATGTTGATATCATGACAATTGGCCAGTACTTGCAGCCAACGAAAAAACACTTGAATGTAGAGCGTTATTATCATCCCGATGAGTTCGAAGAGCTGAAACAAATCGCCATGGAAAAAGGCTTCAAGCACTGCGAAGCCGGTCCGATGGTTCGTTCTTCTTATCATGCAGATGAACAGGTAAATGAAACCTCTGCCCAGCGACGCATCAAGTATATGCAAGGTTATGAATCCCAGGGTGAAGAACTTGATAACGTAAAGTTTTAATTACAAGTTAAACTTTAAAATATAGAGAATCCATCCTGATCAGGATGGATTCTCTTGTTCAATCAATAATAATACGGCGGATAGTAATATGGTGAATAATAAGGTGGGTAATAATAATATGGCGGATACGGGTACAAGGCACTTCCGAGCAAGCCTCCTAATACACCACCTAAAAACGGTGCACCGTAAAACCCTCCTCCGTAGTAGTATGGCCTTCTTGGACGTCTTCCTGGACGCGGGCGCTGCCGATCATCATCCATCTCCATCATGGTGTCCGGTAAATACTCAACGTTCATTTTTCCTCCCCCTTTTTGTACAGTAATACCTATGGTTCACTGTATGTGGGGACATACCCAGATGTATGGGCGAATGTGCATCTATCCATTCGTTGATATTTTACACGATTAGTAATTCACATCTTTGGATAATTTAGTTATAATAAGTGATAGTTGAACTTGTACAGAATAAAGGAGGCGCCATTGTATGAAACTAGCGTTGATCATCGGAGTATGTACGGTATTCCTTACATCCATATTCGCAGCTGGATATGACGAAAAGCCAGGCACCCCGCAAAAATAAACATTAGCATGCTAAAACCCGCATCGAAAGCCAAGATGCGGGTTTTTTATTAAGTGATAAATTCATGTGAGCCCAGGAAAGTCCTGTTGGCGCAATGCTTCATAAATCAATATAGCAGCAGTATTGGACAGGTTGAGTGACCGGACTTTATCCGTCATATGGATTCGAAGGCAGCGGTCTTCCTTTCCTTCCAGCAATTCGAGAGGGATACCATCTGTTTCCCTTCCGAATACGAAAAATAAGTCCTTTTCCGGCTGGTCGAAATTATAATCGGTATAATGCTTCGTACCGAAGTTCTCAATATAATAGAACTCCCCTTCCGGGTAACCTTCATATAAATCATCGAGACTATCATGATAATGAATGTCAACATCATGCCAGTAATCAAGTCCGGCACGGCGCAGCATTTTATCATCAGTCGAGAACCCGAGCGGGCGAATCAGGTGTAAGCTGGAATCGGTAGCAATGCAGGTTCTTGCAATATTTCCGGTATTAGCGGGTATTTCAGGTTGATATAATACGACATGGATCGGCATGTTCTTCACCTCTAGTTGCATAATGACCCGCTTATTATAACATATTCAATCACCGATCCGGAAAAACTTGTATTCGATATTTGGCGTATAGGCCGTGGAGTCTTCATAAGACCAATAACGATGCCTGCTATTATAGGTATGGGCATTAACCAAAGGCATGCCATCGCTGTCTTTCATGACGACAATCGTGTTGTGATTCCACCTTCCGTCCCCTTCAAAATCGTAGCAGATGACATCTCCAGGTATCAGATCCTTCGGTGAATCTACTTCTTTCCCCGTCAGTCCCTGTCGTGAACCGCTTAAATACCATCGGAAAGAGTGAGCGACCGCCCAACTGTAACTCCAAGACTTTCCGGAATACCACCAGCCTTTTCCCCGGTTAGGAGATCCCCACATCGGCGCACCGCCTGCACGCATGCATTGAGATATAAAATTGGTACAATCATCTGTGAACTTCCGGTACTCGGGATTGTAACTATTCCACCAGCGTTCGGCATACCTTACTGCGCTCCTTCGATCATAGGTAAAACGTAGATCCGTTACTTGATCCATTAGGATTGGTTCATATTTTTTATCTCTTTCCACCGGTGCTGACAATTCTTCTTCGAATTCGTGTCTGTTGATTACACCATTTTTCAACTGCGCCCTGCAGTCCATTTCAGACTCTTCCACATAAAAATCTTCTTTCTTCTTGAGTACAAAATTTGTTTTCAACAAATACCGTACATCCGTGTTCCTGTCTGAATCCTTCAGTTTTTGATAGGGGGTTACTTCCCCGGTTACACGTACAATGCGATAGCCCCTGTCCCGATGAAGCTCCCACTTTCGTTTCAACCATGGGACGGTTTCCATATCCCTTTCATTCGTCAAAACCTCGTTCCAGTATTCCGTCAACATTCTTCCGTTTTCCATTCCCCTGATCCCTCCCCTATCAGTTTATGAAAGAAATCAGAATTCATTAGAAAAACCTGTCTTTCCGCCAAACCTTTACAATATAGCTCCCTTTAATGGAAGACGCAGTTTCAAGATAGTTGGGTTCGTTACCGTAAGGGAAAAGGGATGGGCTGGGAAACGACTCGCTTTCCTGCGGGGGATCTGGCAAGCTTCCTCGGGCTAAAGCCCTGCGGGATCTCGCCTAGCCCCTTCTCCCGCGGGAGTCTCCCCGTTCCCCCGCCCATCCAACCAGTTTTCTAGAAAAACGGCCCCTCTTCAAAAGGGAACAAATGTATAACTAAAACCTTCATCCTGATACATTGATAAAGGATGTAAAGGGGGCAACGCCTTCTTTCTAACATCATTAGGTAGATGCCACAAGTATGATTTCGAGAACCTCCTGTGGCAAGGTCCGCCGGGGAACGGCGAGACTCCCTCCGGAAATGTTGATACACCAAGGGTTAAAGATCGTTTTAACACTTTTAAAAATTTTTTATACTCCATTTGTTAAACAAGTTATTCCTTTTCTTCAATATTAAGGAAAACAAAGGGAC
>NZ_JBIEKD010000017.1:0-86233 GCF_043496955.1 Thalassobacillus sp. B23F22_16
TTAGGGAACAGCTTAGGTCTGTTACTTCTACATTAGGGCTTTTTTTGTTTTTCGTAAAGAAAAATAGGAGCCTCTGGAGAAAGCTCCTAAATCATACATAATTTAACAGTCGTGCAAGGCCAGTGGGTCAGGCACTTTCAAAAAGCAATTA
Source organism: Thalassobacillus sp. B23F22_16 (assembly GCF_043496955.1). Classification (NCBI taxonomy): domain Bacteria; kingdom Bacillati; phylum Bacillota; class Bacilli; order Caryophanales; family Bacillaceae; genus Thalassobacillus; species Thalassobacillus sp. B23F22_16. The sequence continues at coordinate 152 of NZ_JBIEKD010000017.1, forward strand.
TATTTTCGCTTCCCAATTCTTCTTTTCTTCCTCTTTCATCATATCTTCTGCCTCCTGAGGATAGGCTGTTCGGTAAGCATGATGATCGGATTCGATCACCTCTACCATTTTATCGATCATATCCTGTGGATCGTATTGATCGTCTAAAATTTTCTCCGTTTCAGCAATCGATTCTCTTGGTGTGAAGTTTTTGTTTTCATCGTACCATTTATGCTTTTCTTCAAACATACGGTCATTAAAGCCGGTTTCAAATGGTCCAGGGTTAATCGTAGCTACCTGGACATTAAATTCTTCAAGTTCAGCTTTCATTGTCTTTGCTAGCGCTTCGACTGCATGCTTAGAAGCTACATAGGGACCGAGGTACGGCATACCGACAATCCCTACAATTGAGCTCAAAAACACAATTTTTCCCGCTTTCTTTTCTACGAATTTCTTAGCTGCAATTTGAGCGTTTTCCAGTGTGCTGAAAACATTTGTTTCAAATATATCCCGGACACGATCTACTGGAACCTCCGCAATGGGCCCGCCTTCACCAATAGCTGCATTGGCTACGAAAATATCATAATCGTACTCATTAATTAACTCCTGATCACGCTTATTTTTAATGTCTAATTTAATTACCTCTAATTCTACCCCAGCTTCTGAAGCTGCCTCTCTTAAACTAGTAATTTGGGAGATAATCTCAACCGCTGCAATCACGTGATGGCATTTTTTAGCTAATCCGATTGCTGTGCCTTTCCCTAAACCGCTTCCTGCACCAGTGATGAAAATTGTTTTACTCATATTTTATTTCCTCCCTTCCTATGTCAGAGAAGTTCCCTCTTGTCCCTTTGTTAAAACTTCCCATAAGGAGTAGTGACGTCATCTCTTTAAGCTTTCTACACCATCAGTAAATTAGTTTTCTGGTAATTGATTGTATTTTCTAAATTATTTAAATTTTTTCAATTTTTGTTGCGTATAGAGAAATCTCAATCTTATCTTATCAATTACATGCCCATATAATAGGTTTACTGAAAGGAAGGATTGAGGTGATACCTATTATTAAAGGAGGTTAATTATTGTTTTTCAAAATGATACTACTTGAAAAATTTCAAAAATCTTTTAATGGAAAGAGGAGATGTGTATGGCAAAAGTAAATCCAGATCAAATTATTGCTGACAGTAAATTTAACCGCTTACATTTAAGTTTGTTTTTATGGAGTTTCTTGATCATTTTATTCGATGGATATGATTTGGCTGTTTATGGGACAGCTTTACCACTCATAATGGAAGACTGGGGGTTAAATGCTGTTGAGGCAGGATCAATAGCAAGTTATGGTCTCTTCGGCATGGTATTTGGGGCCATTATCTTTGGTATACTGGCAGACCGTATTGGAAGAAAGAAAGTTATTATTATCAACGTACTTCTATTTAGCTTATTCACTCTACTTTGTGGTTTGGCAAACTCAGCAGTGACTTTATCTATTTTTCGTTTTATCGCAGGATTAGGTCTTGGAGGCATTATGCCGAATGTTGCCGCTTTAGTTTCGGATTATGCTCCTAAAAAAATGAAAATTAAGTTAGTGTCTTATACATTAGTCAGCTTTGCCATCGGTGGAGCACTTGCACCGACTGTTGGAGTTCTTTTAATTGAGGGATTTGGATGGCGGTCTGTATTTATTGTAGCGGGTCTGCCACTTTTAGCTATTCCTTTTATGATGAAGCAACTTCCGGAATCTTCTAAATATCTCATCCGTACTGGTAAAAAAGAAGAACTGTTTTCCACGCTTGCCAAAGTAAGCCCTGGTTCAACATTCAAGATGACGGATGAAATTGAGGAAGTAAAAGTAACACAAACAAAAGTACCTGTTGCGGGACTGTTTAAGGAGCATCGTGCACTCAGTACTATCGGATTCTGGATAGCATTCTTCTGTGCTCTCTTAATGGTATATGGATTAAATACCTGGTTACCGAAGTTAATGATCGAAACTGGTTATGGACTAAATTCCAGTTTAGGTTTCCTGATCGCGCTTCAAGGAGGAGCTATTATCGGAATCCTTGCTCTTAGTAGTCTTTGTGAAGAATATGGTTCTAAAAAGGTTATTATGGCTTCTTATATTTCCGGAGCCATTGCGTTAGCTTTACTAGGGTTTGGCGGGAGTACATTTTATATCTTTATATTAGTAGCCATTGCGGGTGCTGCTACAACAGGTGCTCAAGTTTTAATTCAAGCTTATGTTACATCGTTCTACCCTTCAGAAATGAAATCAACAGGTTTAGGGGTGGCTTCAGGAATTGGTCGATTTGGCGGTATGACTGGACCGATTTTAGGAGGGTTCTTGTTGACATTAGCTCTACCTGAATTCATGAATTTCCTCGTATTTTCCATTGTTAGTATTGTGGCTGCAATCGGGTTATCATTGATTGCTGATAAATATTCAGCTTCTAATATAAAGGAGCAAGCGACTAGTCAGAATATTGGTCTATCCAGTAAAGATGAAATACGTGAAAAAGGGATCGGCTAATTTCCGCTCAGATGGGTTACGTGCCTTCTTGAACATCTTCTTCAAGGCTGACACTTATTAGGCATTATTAGAAAGGAGATTATATGGAAGAGAATCGTTTTCCGACAAATCTAAAAGAGCTACCTCAGAATTTGAACATTAATGCCATTAGTTCGGGTTTAGTCGCAGCTATTTTTGGATGCACTGGGCCTGCATTAATTATCATCGGAGCGGCAACGAATGGTGGATTAACGTATACACAAGCGATCAGCTGGATTTTTGCTGTTTATTTTTTTAGTGGATTACTCGGCATATTTATCGCATTAAAGTATCGCCAGCCTATTTCCGTAGCCCATACAATCGCTGGCGCTGTACTAATGGCGGGGTCCTTAAATCACTTTTCTATCCATGAAGCGGTGGGAGCATATATCATAGCAAATATTCTTGTTATCCTCCTTGGTTCTACGGGATTAATTGAAAAGGTACTGAAATGGATCCCTCTTCCGATTGTTATGGGAATGATTGTTGGTGTGATGATCCAATTTGCGATAGACATGATTACATCGATAACTCTCGCACCGTTACTCGCAGGCTCAGCGATCCTCGCGTTTTTACTTTCATCACGATACCTTAGAAAGGTTCCACCTGTATTGTCTGCGTTAATCGTTTCGGTAGTTGTGGCGATCTTTACAAATGCTTTTGAATATCCAGCTGCTCAGCGTATGTTTGTGCTTCCAGAACTTGTGATGCCCGCATTTAGTTGGGAGGCGATTGTGTCGATTAGTATTCCACTGACACTGTTGATTATCTGTGCGGAAAATGCTCAAGTGACAGGGATACTAATGGCTCAAGGTTATAAACCGCCAACGACGGGCATGGCGGTATATGGTTCTTCGGTTGGACTATTCGCTTCACTGTTTGGCGGGCATGCAATCAGCATCGCAGGACCAATGACGGCCATCTGTTCCGCGGACGAAGTCGGTAAAAAAGATAGCCGCTATGCAGCATCGGTCATGAACGGCGTGTTTTTCGCAAGCTTTGGCTTATTTGCAGCGGTCGTTGTTCCATTTGTCACTGCCATGCCGAGCGTCATCGTTACGGTCATTGCCGGCCTGGCTATGCTAAGGGTTCTCATCAACTCACTGAAAACAGCGTTCTCCGATACTAAGTTTCAAATGGGTGCATTCTTTGCATTAATCATCGGAATGTCAGGCGTGAACTTCTTCAATATCGGTGCACCATTATGGGCCATTATCGGAAGTCTGTTTGTCTCCTTACTCGTTGAAAAAGACCACTTTGCATTCAACAAAAAGAAAGAGGTCAAAGTGAGGAAAGAAAGAATAGAAACTAGTGCTTAACGATACACAATAGTACCAGGTTTATTCCAGCTGATTTTTAGTACACGGGAAACTCTAGTAAAGACTATTTCCTTTTTGTAGGGAAGTAGTCTTTTTTTAGTACTGCTTTTGCATGGTGGGTGATGATCGTAAGACATCAGAATAAATTCGTGTTATACAAATTTAAAAAGAAAGGTTGGCAAGAAATAGTGAGTTGTGTAAAATAAAACACGTACATTATAAGTTTTGTTTTTATTAATGTTCGTATTTAAGAGTGGGAGGAATAATAACATGAATTTAAAACAACGTATAAGTAGTTTATTTGGGATCGTGATCTTAGCTTTCATGCTTGCGGGGTGTGGGGACCAGCCCGAGGCTACAGGAGCGGCTGACAAAGAGGAAGAAAAAGTAGTGGGAATCATAGGTCCAATGGAAGTAGAAATTGACATTCTTCATTCTCATATGGATGTGGAAGAGACAACGGAAAAAGGGACCTTAACCTTTTATGAAGGAAATTTAGAAGGCCAGCCTATTGTACTGGTGAAATCGGGAATCGGGAAAGTGAATGCAGCATCTGCAGCTCAAATGCTCATCAGTGATTTTGATGCAGATATATTGATTAACTCTGGCGTTGCAGGCGGGGTTCATCCTGATCTAGGTCTTGGAGATATCGTTATTTCCACAAAGACCGTGCATCACGATATGGATGAGACGGCTAAAGATTTTAAGCCAGGACAAATTCCATATATGGATACAAGGTATTTTGAAGCGGATCAAGAACTGATTCAGCTTGCTAAGAAAGGTACGAAAGGTCTTCCTGATTATGTTGATGTATTCAAGGGACCGATTGCGACAGGAGACCAATTCATTGCAAGCAAAGAAAAAACGGACTGGATTTATGAAACGTTTGATGCGTATGTTGTTGAAATGGAAGGAGCGGCTGTTGGACAAGTTGCCTACTTAAATGAAATCCCGTACGTAGTCATTCGCTCAGCTTCCGATGATGCAGGAGAAGAAGCAGCAGGAATACAAGAAAACTTCGTAGAAGAAGCAGCGAAGAACTCCAGTCATGTGATTGAAGAAATGTTGAAAAATATGTAAGAATCCAAAGGGTTACCCTTGTAACTGGGAGATTAATAAGTGCCTGCCCCACTGTACTAAAGTGATAACACAGTGGGAGCAGGCACTTTTATTTACTCGTTACCTTTTAGGAATACATAAGGTCAAAAAAATAGAGAAAAGCTCGATTGGCTTTTCTCTCCTGGAATTAAACTTATTACGAAATAGAAAAACTTTTCTCTTCTGTCACGCCACCATGTTCCTCCGTAAACTCATCAAGCAGAGCACGTACCTCATCGGTGGATTTTGTGTTCATCAGCTGATTCCTTAACTCACTTGCTCTCCGGAATCCGCGGACATATATCTTGAAAAAGCGGAGGAGCGGTTTGAAGAGACGCGGCTCGAGTTCTTCGGAATATTTATCATGAAGATCGAGCTGCAGGCGAAGGAGGTCGAGCAGTTCTTCGCTTGTGTGCTCTTTTTTCTCTTTTTCAAAAGCAAACGGGTTATGGAAGATCCCGCGGCCGATCATTACGCCGTCCACGCCGTATTTTTCCACGAGCTCCAGCCCTTTCTGACGGTCTGGAATATCCCCGTTAATCGTCAGAAGCGTATCAGGTGCCACTTCATCACGGAGCTTCTTGATCTCGGGGATCAGCTCCCAGTGCGCCGGGACTTTACTCATTTCTTTTTTCGTACGGAGGTGAATGGAAAGGTTGACGATATCTTGTTCCAACAGGTGCTTCAGCCAGTCATGCCATTCATCCACTTCGGTGTAACCGAGACGGGTCTTCACGCTGACGGGCAGTCCTCCCGCTTTGGCAGCCTGAATGAGTTCCGCTGCAACATCGGGACGGCGGATCAGTCCACAGCCTTTCCCTTTCGTTGCGACATTGGGCGCAGGACAGCCCATGTTGATATCAATGCCTCGATAGCCCATCTCTGCCATACCGATACTCATTTCACGGAAGTACTCGGGCTTATCTCCCCAGATATGGGCGACAATCGGCTGCTCATCTTCCGTGAACGTCAGACGTCCCCGCAGGCTGTCTTTCCCTCTCGGGTGGCAGTAGCTCTCTGTATTCGTAAACTCTGTAAAAAACACGTCAGGTCTTGCTGCTTCACTCACGACATGACGAAAAACGACATCCGTCACTGCTTCCATTGGCGCAAGAACAAAAAACGGTCGCGGCAACTCATGCCAAAAGTTATCTTTCATACTATATCTGAACCTTTCCTTAAGGAACGCGGTCGTTCCAAAATTTAAAAGTAAAATATTTCTGCTTCTTATCTATATCCACTTAGGCTGGATTTCAACCAATATATACTTTAATGGTATCAAACGAAAAGTGCAAGAGAAAGTCGCGCTAGAGAGCGCTGGAAAAGAGTGGTGCTCGTGCTTCCCCAACTAAAGAATGAACGTGTAAATTTATGTCTATTCGGGAACAAGAAGAAAAAGATAGAAGGTTTACTGCTTTGATTCTTTGGAATAGGAGAGCAGTAGCTTACAACGATAAGGAGGGAAACATAAATGGCAAACCAAACTTCAGAAAACCAGGAAACCATCAAGAAAATTAAAGACTTGATTAAAGATGAGAAGGTAGCGATGCTGACCACGTTAACTCCAGAAGGCAAGCTGATGTCCCGGCCGATGCGTACCCAGGAAGTAGAAATGGATATGGATAAGGAAGAAATCTGGTTCCTTACCGAAAAAGATACCGAAAAGTATAGGGATATCGAACGTAATTCTGCCGTTAACCTGGCATACGCAGGGAGTTCCTATGTATCGATCAGCGGCTCTGCTGAATTTGTTCAGGATGAAGATAAGAAGAAAGACTATTGGAATAAAATACTAGGACGATTACTGAACACTTCACCCGATGATCCGAATGTTGTACTAGTCAAAGTGACACCAGAAATCGCTGAATACTGGGAGTCCGGCGTGAACGTCAAGACCGTTAAGGAGTTTGTGAAAAAGATGACCAGCAGTAAGTCGTTAGATGATAGCAATGATTTAAAAGATACGGTCCACTTTAATGAAAACACAAAATAACTTATAATCTGAATGCAAATAAAGCAGGAACCGATCACAGGTGCCTGCTTTTTTATATATTAAAAAAGAGAAATGAGTATTTTCCCTCCCTTTCATGATTCACTTATAGTATAATAGATGGGAATATATGTTCTTAGAAATGATGTTTTATCTCCTCAATTTAATCTCCGGACACCTCTATTAAATATCTTCATTACAATCCCCTTCCACTTATTAATTTTTCATCGAACCTCAACAGTCATTCATCGAAAGGAGTACGAGGACGTGGCAAGAGTAGTCATCTTAGCGGAAAAACCCTCCCAGGCAAAAGCATATGCCGAAGCGTTTACGATACAGGAGAAGACAAAAACATACATCCAGCTTAAGGCGGACGATACATTCCCAAATGGGGCGACGATCACGTGGGGAGTAGGGCATCTCGTGGAATTGAAGGAACCCCACGATTATAAACCCGAGTGGAAGAAGTGGAAGATGGACCAATTGCCGATTGTTCCGGAACGGTTTCTGGAAAAAGTAGCGAAAGGGAAATGGGAACAATTCCAGGCGGTCAAGAAGTTGTTCCAACAGGCGGATATCATCGTCAATGCGGCGGATGTCGATCGGGAAGGCTCGAATATTTTTTATAGTATCCTTAAGCTGACTGGAGTTAAAGGAAAACCGATTCAACGCTTATGGATCAACTCGCTTGAAAAGGATGAAGTGCGAAAAGGATTCAGGCAGCTGCAAACTAACGAGAAAGATTTACGTTTATTTGATGAAGCGAAAGCCCGTCAAATCAGTGACTGGATGGTAGGAATCAATGCTAGTCGGCTATTCACCCTGCTGCTGCAGAAGAAAGGGTATGGAAGCTACCTTACCATCGGACGAGTACAGTCGCCGACGGTTTATTTGATTTATCAACGCCATAAAGAGATAGAGAATTTCAAGCCGGAACCATTTTATCAGATTGAGGGACTTTTCAACTCCCAGGCAGGTACATATAAAGGACTGGCTGAGATAAAGGAAAAGGATAAAGCGAAGGTCCAGGCTGTGCTGGACAAGCATCAATTGCAGGAGAAGGAAGCTTATAAAGGCATTGTCGAGCGGCTGGATAAAAAAACGAAGCGGATAAAGTCGCCAAAGCTCCACTCCCTTTCCACCTTGCAAAGTGTCGCGAACCGGCGTTGGAAGTATTCTCCGTCGCAAGTACTCAAAACAATGCAGAAACTCTATGAAAAACGGCTTGTCAGTTATCCAAGAACGGACTGCAATTTTATTACCGACAGCGAGTTTTCCTATTTGGTTAAAAATTTAAAAGGGTATCAGCAGGCGTTGAACGTTTCTTTTACAGCATCGTCTTTGAGACCTAGCAAGCGGTATGTGGACAGCAGCAAGGTGCAGGAACACTATGCGATCATACCGACAAAATCCGTTCCTACCGAAAAGAAGCTGAGTGGGTTAAGCCGTGAAGAACGTAATATTTACAATGAAATTTTGGCGACGACCCTTGCGATGTTTCACAAGGACTATGTTTATGAGGAGACGACGATTTTCACCCATGTGCATGAGTTACCGTTCAAGTCTACCGGAAAAAGAGATGTCGACAGAGGGTGGAAGGAACTGTTTCCAAAGCCCTTGAAGTCGAAGCAGGAGAAAGAGACTGATCTCCCTGGGGTACAAAAAGGGGAGCAGGTAGATGCCAAACTTCATATAAAGGAAAGTATGACACAGCCACCGAAGCCCTACACCGAAGGTCAGCTGATTAATATGATGAAGACGTGCGGCAAATTGGTGGATAATGAAGCGGATGTCGAGATTTTGAAGGTAGTCGAAGGTCTCGGGACAGAAGCCACCCGCTCGAGTATTATTGAAACAATCAAAGCTCAGAAATATATAGAAGTGAAGCGGAACAACGTGTCGATCACCGAGAAAGGGATCATGCTCTGTGAGGCGATTGAAGGAACACTCCTATCCAGTCCCTCGATGACAGCCAAATGGGAGTCCTATTTAAAGAAAATCGGAAGCGGCGATGGCTCGAAGCAAGTCTTTATCAAACAGACCCGCCAATTCATAGATAAATTAATTCAGGAAACACCGGATATCATCCAGCAGGTTAACGTCAGGAGTACCGGTGAACCTGAGAAACGCAAGTGGAACGAACCGATTGCCAAATGTCCTGCCTGTGAGAATGGATCGATTGTCGATCGCTACAAATTCTACGCGTGTTCGGACTACAAAAAAGGATGTACAGTGACTTTCCCGAAGAAACTGGCAGGGAAGATACTGACTCAGAATATGATAAAGACATTGTGTCAGAAGAAGCGTACCAATGTTTTGAAAGGATTTAAAGGAAAGAAACGATTCAGCACGGCACTAGTATTGGATGAAAACTATAAAATCGTATTTGATTTCGGGAAGAAAACCTAACTTTGACATTGACTCTTTATTATAAATATTTCATAATATTCTATTAATATAGAAGACTAATATGGTTTTATAACCTGTATGCTATGGAACATAGATATTTGAAAGTAACATTAGTTCAGGAAGTACTAATAAGAAAATGCTCTTCTATCCCATGTGAAAGGGGAGAAGGGCGTTTTTTACACTTTAAATGTTTACTATTTGGGTGGTGGATGGAGAATGAAGAAGCAAAGGATCGTTGTCAAAATAGGCAGCAGCTCTTTAACAAATGCAAATGGTGGACTAAGTAATGATAAGCTGCGTGAGCACGTTGATGCGCTGGCACGTCTCAAGAAGCTTGGACACGAAGTGATTTTGATATCATCCGGTGCCGTTGCGGCGGGCTTTAAAGATCTTGGTTATTCCTCACGTCCGGTAACGATTTCCGGTAAACAAGCAGCCGCAGCGGTAGGGCAAGGACAACTTTTGCAAGGGTATACCGAAGAGTTTAGAAGACATGGGGTTGTTGCTGCACAATTACTGTTAACGAGGCAAAACTTCCTGCACAAAGAACAATATCAAAATGCCCATGCCACCTTATCGGAACTGTTAAAACGTAATGTCACACCCATTATTAATGAAAATGATTCCGTGGCCGTTGAAGAATTAACCTTTGGCGATAACGATATGTTATCCGCGCTCGTTAGTGGGCTTGTGCACGCCGATTTCTTAATGATACTGACAGATATTAATGGTATATATGATCAAAATCCAAACACGCACCCAAATGCAAAGAAATATAACTTCATTCAAGAGGTCGATGATGATTTAGTAAAAGGTGCTTCTGGAGCCGGTTCAAAAGTGGGCACTGGCGGGATGAAATCGAAAATAGAGGCAGCCCGCACAGCATTAGCGTTAGGGGTAAAAGTATTTATTGGGTCTGGAACAGGACATGAAAAGTTGGTTGATATCCTGGTTGGAAAAGGCGATGGAACATATATAGGAAGCAGCTCCCAGAGCAGTATGAAGAATACTAAACAGTGGCTGGCACTCCACTCCATTCCCAATGGAAAAATAGAAGTAGACCATGGGGCTGAAGCGGCTATCGTAAGGCATGGTAAAAGTCTCCTGCCTGCGGGTATAACCAGCATCATTGGTAACTTTAGAGCCAATGATGTAGTAGAGGTAATTAACCTAAAGGGGCAACTTATTGGAAGAGGCAGTGTGAACTTTTCTTCTAATCAATTATCAGAAATTAAGGGATTGTCCAGCACAGAAGCAATGATTAAAGCCAATAGTAATCAGAAGGTTGTTATTCATAGGGATTATTGGGTAAGTCATCATAAAAAAAATGATTGAAAAGTGAGGAGTTGTCATTTTGAAGAAATCAAACAACAATCACTTATCGCAAGAAGAAAAAAGAGCGATATTACGAGCAGCCGATGAAATTATAGCAACAGGAGGACGAACGCTTCTTGCTAAGATTTTGAAAGGATCGCGTGAGAAAAAGGTATTACAATTGAAATTGGATAAGTGTCCAGTCTATGGCTATTTTAAGTCAGAAAAACTGGAAGAGGTCCAGAATAAAATAGAGTGGATGATTGATTACGATTTCTTGGATATTCAGTACAGCGGAAAATTACCGATGATTATTTTTACGGAAAGAGGCTGGCATATTGAGCGTGATCAGATGGCCGATGAAATTTTGCGTGAATGGCAGCAGTGGGCAGAGCAAGGAATTAGTCATCCAGACATGACTTATTTAAAAGATCGTAATCGAGAAATGATTCTTTTATTTCTTGAAAAAGTGAAAGAGACACAAGACAAAAGGTACATACCATACTTGAAAACATGGGCTGAAATTGATTACAAAAAGGTGAAAGCTAAAATTCAGGAGACTATTAAAGCACTGGAATTAAACGAACCAATTGATCATCAAGTAAAATTAAAAAGGGAAGAATCAACAAAGGAAATGTTGGAGGGAGAGGCTCCCCAGGATCTCCTATTGAAATGTTATGAATGTGGGGAGCGCTTCCTCTTTACAGTAGGTGAACAGAAATTTTATAAACAAAAAGGTTTTGTATACCCAAAGAGATGTAACGAGTGTCGAAATCAAAGAGATGAAGAATTTTTATGGTAATTTTGAGAAAAATTCGGTGCCTTCCCCAGTGTGGTAAAGGGGGAAGGCGCCTTTTTTGTGTTTTCACTTAAAACCCTTTGATAATCTCATGTGACTAAAAGCGCTTAAAATAACGTTCGTCATACCCCAAGCGTTCTGAGGCCTCTTTTCCAGCTTCCATCACTTTTTTGGCGATATCAGGTATTTTTTTGTCTTTCATCCGCTGGATCGGTCCAACAACGGTAATCGCGCTGACCACTTTTCCCTGGTAATCCCGGATCGGGGCAGCAACTGACTTCGTTCCTTCTGTTAATTCCTCGGTACTTACCGCGTACCCTTTTTCACGTATCGATGTCAGTTCTTCTTGAAGCAGGTCAGGATCGGTGATGCTGTTCTCTGTATAGGGAACTAACCCCTGGTTGATGACAGCTTCTACCACATGATCGTCGCTAAAAGCGAGTAGTACTTTTCCTGAACTTGTACAGTAGGAAGGGTTTCGCCTTCCGAGATGCGTCAGAATCCTAACAGGATGATTGCATTCCTCTTTATGGATATAAATCGTATCGAGACCATCCATGATCGCTAAGTGTGCTGTTTCCCCGGTATCATTGACTAGTTTATATAGAACAGGAGCGGATTCTTTATGGATCTCCAGGTTATTGGTAACAATGCCGCCAAGTGTGAGGACTGACATGCCTAGTCTATAGGCGTTTGTTTTTTGATCTTTAATGACAAACCCTTCACTGGCAAGTGTGGATAGTAACCGGCTGACTGTGCTTTTAGCCAGTCCTAAGGATTCTGCCAGTTCACTCACTTTTTTGGTCGGTTCATAGGTGGAAAAGCTTTTTAGTATAAGTAATGCATTTTTTACAGAAGACAGTGTTTGCGGCTGCTTCTTTTTTGGCATGTTTTTCACCTCTTGTAAATGTAGTTCTTTATACAGGAACGGTTTATGGAACGGTTGATAGATGGAATATACGCTAATTATATAGAATTATGGGCACTTTCTAAATAGTAATCGTAGAAAATTTTGATTATTTTTATTTTTGTTGCGTATAGAGGAACGGGAATCTTTTTTAAATTCTTAATAGTTTCTATAATGAACCTGTACTCAACAAAAAGGATTTTTGAGAGATTTTTGTTATCCATTTATCGGAACCTGTATTTAGGTTTCCGAAAAAAATAAGGAGGCTTTCTATATGCAAACGACAAAAACAAAAGCGATTGATTGTACCCATTACATTAATGGTGCCTATGTGCAGTCAAACAACGGGAAAGCGTTTGAAAATGTTAATCCGGCAACAGAAGAAGTATTGGGAACTGTTGCGGAAGGTGGGAAAGAAGAAGTCGATCAGGCAGTAAGTGCTGCCAGAAAAGCGCTTAAGGGTGAATGGGGTAACATGCCTTTAAAGAAACGATCGAATATCATCCGCAAGATCGGTGATTTGATTTTGGAGAGAAAAGAAGAACTCGCCGAGCTCGAATCCCTGGATACAGGTAAACCACTATGGCTTTCGAATAAAGTTGATATTGATCGAGCAGCCAATAATTTCTATTTCTTTGCTGATTATATGACATCCGTTGGCACCGAGGCTTATCAACAGGATGATATCGCAATTCATTATGCCGTGCGCCGTCCAGTTGGTGTTGTGGGACTCATTAATCCGTGGAACTTGCCACTCTTCCTGATGACCTGGAAGCTGGCCCCGGCTCTAGCGGCAGGGAATACAGCTGTCATGAAGCCATCGGAAGTAACTCCAATGACCGCAACAGTGCTGGCTGAGATTTGTAAGGAGGCTGGTGTCCCGAATGGCGTGATCAATATGGTTCATGGCTTTGGAGAAACAGGTGCTGCCCTTTCTTCACATGATGATGTGGATGCCATTGCCTTTACTGGTGAGACAGTTACTGGTACTGCCATTATGAAGTCTGCCGCGCCAACATTAAAGAAACTATCCTTTGAACTAGGCGGTAAGAATCCGAACATTATATTTGCCGATGCTGATCTGGATGATGTCATTGAAACTACAATAAAATCCAGCTTTATTAACCAAGGGGAAGTTTGCTTGTGCGGTTCAAGAATTTATGTAGAACGTTCTGCTTACGATGAATTCCTGGAACGATTTGCAGCAAAAACGAAAGAACTTAAAGTTGGGGATCCTTTTGATCCGGATACAAACGTCGGAGCATTGGTCAGTGAAGAACACTATAACAAAGTAGTCAGCTATCTGGATATTGCCAAAGAAGAAGGCGGTACATTCCTGACCGGCGGTAAGCCTGCAGAAGGATTTGATAAAGGGTTCTTCGTGGAACCGACGATTATTACAGGGCTTGGAAGTGAGGCCAGGTGTGTACGCGAAGAAATCTTCGGACCGGTGGTAACCGTTGTGCCGTTTGATACCGAAGAAGAGGTGCTCGAACAAGTGAATGATACGCATTATGGCTTAAGTGCAAGCCTTTGGACGAGTGATATCAAACGTGCTACCCGCTTCAGCGCACAAATCGAAGCTGGTATGGTGTGGGTGAACACATGGTTCCTGCGCGACTTACGTACACCTTTCGGAGGAATGAAGCGCAGTGGTGTTGGCCGTGAAGGTGGCGCTCACAGTTTTGATTTCTACTCTGAATTAACTAATATAACGTTAAAAATGTAGGAGGATGACAGTGAAAACAGATAACGTAACGAAAAAGGAAACTTATGCGAAACACTTGTCAGAGGCGTGGAGTAACGGGGGAGGGGTTCAGCCAATCACGGAGCTGGATCCTGGGCTCTCCCTTGATGAAGCCTACCAGGTTCAATTGCACACGGTAGATCAAAAAGTAAAACAAGGGCAACGGATAACCGGGAAGAAAATCGGCCTGACATCCAAAGCCATGCAAGAATCGTTAGGTGTCAACGAACCGGACTATGGCCATTTATTAGACGAAATGGAATGTCCGAACCGAGGTGAGATTTCCTCCAGGCAAGTGTTACAGCCAAGAGTAGAAGGGGAAATCGCCTTTATCTTAAAAGAAGATTTAGTCGGACCTAACGTAACGTCCTTAGATGTATTAAAAGCAACGGATGTTATTGTTCCGGCCCTTGAAATCGTAGACAGTCGCATTAAAGATTGGAAGATCACGTTAGCTGATACCGTGGCCGATAATGCCTCGTCAGGAATGTATATCCTCGGGGGAAGACCGAAAAAAGTGGAAGACGTAAACCTGAAGCAAATGGGGATGGCCCTCTATAAAAATGATGAATTATTAAACACAGGTGTTGGTGCCGCGGCTTTAGGAGACCCGGTAAAATGTGTGGCCTGGCTCGCCAACAAACTGGCTGATTATGACATTACATTAAAAGCAGGGGAAATCATTCTATCAGGAGCATTATCTGCAGCCATGCCTGCTGAACCTGGTGATCATTTTTACGCAAAGTTTGCTGAGCTGGGAGAAGTGCATGTTTCATTCACGGAGTAAAGGAGGGTAATATTATGGATAATCATCTAATTAAAGAGCTTGCTGATTACGTACATGGTGCAGAAAAAGAAAAACGAGAAATAACAAAAATTACGGCCAATTTATATCCGGAACTTTCGATTGATGAAGGGTACATCATTCAAGAAGAACTGGTTCGCCAAAAAATTGAAGATGGCTATCAAATCATTGGCCCGAAAATGGGGATAACCAGTGAGGCTAAAATGAAGCAGATGGATGTAGATGATCCCATCTATGGATATGTATTCGATAATATGGTAGTCGAGGATGGAGATTCCATTTCCATCTCTGATTATATTCATCCCAAAGTGGAACCAGAAATCGGCTTTATTTTAGCAAGGGACCTGGAAGGACCAAACGTGACCGCATTGGATGTGCTGCGAGCGACAGAATATGTATTCCCGGCGATAGAGATAATCGACAGCCGATATGAGAACTTCAATTTTACACTGCCGGATGTCATTGCAGATAATACCTCTGCGGCTGGTGCTGTATTTGGAACCTATTTTAGAAAACCTGATGAACTGGACCTTGATGTGGTCGGTGTGACGTTATCGATCAATGGAGAAATCCAATCATTGGGAGCAGGAGCCGCTGTGCTTGGAAACCCAGCCAATTCAGTAGCCAGACTCGCCAATATGTTAAGTAAAAAGGGAGAAAAAGTAAAAGCGGGACAGCCGATTTTAACCGGCGGTGTCACTGCAGCCGTACGACTATCTCCAGGTGACTTTGTCCAAGCCGAATACGGCGGATTAGGTAACGTCTCATTTTTCGTGAAAGAATAATTGGAACTCTTTAGAGGTGGTGATGGATGTGCCGATTATCAATGTACAAATGATGGAGGGAAGAGATCCCGAACAAATTGAAACACTGATGAAGAACCTGACTGACACTGTCAGTGAGTCACTGGGTGCTCCTAAAGAAAATGTACGCGTTCTTGTCAACGAAGTGCCAAAAACGCATTGGTCCATCGGTGGTACAAGTGCCAAAGCATTAGGAAAATAAGAAAAACACAGAGGCGATTCTCTGACTTCCAATTTTGGAAGCTGCAGAATCGTCTCTGTGCTTTATTGGGCCTCTGTATATTTATGATTGATGATCGAGTAAATAATTTTTTTAGCCAGACTCTCGATGCGGGAATTATTGCGAAATTGGACGTACACATGATTGGGTATATTATAAATTTCATCGATTTCCCGGACTTCCACTTCACTCTCGTACCTCCTATCAACCCCAAGTTTAGGGATTATACCTATCCCGATTTCATTGGCCACCGCATTTAGAAGCATTTCGTTATTATCGACATCCATGCGGGTAATATTCTGGGCGCCATTAAGTTGTTTATCAATTAAATTCCATAAAGTGGAATTTCTTCGATAACTGATGATTGTTTCTCCACTTAAGTCTTTTACATCCAGAGATTGTTTTTGACATAAGGCATGCTCTTTAGGCAGGACCACCACCAAATTATTTTCAAATAAGTATTCGGAAGTAATGTCTTGATTATTTGATAGTGCATTTCTAGTAAAGATTAAATCAACCTCTCCTGATAAAGCTCGCTCATTTAAACTGACAGAATCATACCCTTCGATCACTTGAACATCAATATCCCCGATTGATTTGATCGTTTTTAAAAGTTCTACAATAAAAGAGTGCGAGTATCCGGGAGAGAAGCCGACCTTGATGATTGGATCTTTAACCATGTTGGGAATTTCTTTGGAGTGATTAATATATAACAGGATATTTTTTGCGTATTCGATAAACAGATTTCCTTCTTCTGTCAGATATATTTCGTGTCCGATTCTTTTAAAAAGCTGGCATTGCAAGATTTCTTCTAAAGCTTTTATTCGAGAGGTAACAGTCGGTTGGGTGACATCAAGAACTTCAGCAGCTTTTGAATAGCTTTTATATTTCACAATGGTAAGAAACGTATTCAATTGGCATTCATTCATCTGGTTTCCTCCTAAATCTTACTTATTAAAAGGCTCTGAACGTTAACGGAAACAACTTATCTGAGTCTTCATATAAAAGAAGCTTAACTGTTTTAACTGAAGCTAAAAAAGGTTGATAAAACAGAAAGCGCTTTCAAAGATGGCTGAGCCATTGAATTTGAAAGTAATCACCTTGGATACAAGGTAGAAAATGGAGGGTCCATTACTCCTAAATCTACTAATTAATGGGGGAGTTCCCTTCAGAATTAAGCATACGATGATTATATTTTTAAAGAAGATAACTTGTCAACTGTGATTACAGATAATTCAGTATTTTAGAAACTATTGTATAAATTATTTTTTTATATTAGTGGCAAACCAAAGAAATATTCGATTGGTATCTAAAAATTCTGACTTTTATAATGAGAAGTAAGCAATTTAAACAACATGAATTTAGTGATAACCAGCTAAGGAGGAAATGGAAAATTGTGTAATTGTTTACAAGGTGTAAGTGAAAAACAAGGAAGCCTTAAGTTTGGAGGACAAGCTTTAAAAATCTTTCGAATAAATGCAAGCGCTAACAAAAAAGGAAATTAAATACTACACCTGGGATCTACACAATGCTTTAAAAATCTAAAAATGAGGTGAATAAAATGGAAGAATTAATCCGGGATAATCGGGAGAAAAATGAATTTCTTGTTCATCGAAGTGTTTTTACGGATAAAGAAATGCTGGCAAGAGAACGTGCAGAAATTTTTAATAAATGCTGGTTATTTATTGGCCACGAAACGGAAGTTCCTGAAAAAGGGGATTACAAAAGGAAAAAAGTAGGTGGACGCAACTTACTGCTTGTCCATAGTCAGGACGGTGAAATTAGAGCCCTGTATAATACATGCCCACATCGGGGTGCACTTGTCGCCAGAGAAAATGAAGGTAATTCAAGGGTGTTTCGTTGTTTCTATCATGCCTGGAGCTTTAAAAATGATGGCCAATTGAATGGTATGCCGGGTAAAGATGGGTTCCCTGATGATTTTAACTGCGATGGCGAGAAAGACATGAAAGCGGTTAATCGATTAGAAAGCTATCGTGGGTTTATATTTGTGAACTTTGACGATCAGGCTATTTCCCTGGATGACTACTTAGGGGATGCCAAGGAATATATTGACCTGGCAGCAGATCAATCCGAAGCAGGATTGGAAGTTCTCGGAGGAGTGCAGGAATACAGTGTCCGGGCAAATTGGAAGCTGCTAGCTGAAAATAGCGTCGACCTCTATCACGGGATGCCTACCCATAAAACCTATTTCGATATTAAACAAGCCCAGGACCCTGGTTTAAAACGCGTGAAGCTGGAAGGAAGAGGCAAAGACCTGGGTAACGGTCACGCTGTTATGGAATATGTGGCACCTTGGGGAAGACCGGTTGCTCAGTGGACACCTATTTGGAGCGAAGATTTAAAACAAGATATGGAGAAAATGAAAGAAAAATTAGTGGAAAGGTTCGGAGAAGAACGTGCCGATCGAATTGCGAACTACAACCGGAACATTATCATATTCCCTAATTTGGTTATTAACGACATTATGGCGATTACAGCAAGAACGTTCTACCCGTCGAGTCCAGGATATATGGAAGTCTCCGGCTATTCCTTAGCGCCTGTAGGAGAAGATGAAGAGCATCGAATGGCCAGGAATAATAACTTCCTTGAATTTTTGGGACCAGGCGGATTTGCGACTCCGGATGATAACGAAGCATTGGAACTATGTCAGGAAGCCTATAACAATAACGAGGAAGTGCAATGGAATGATATTTCTAAGGGCATGGTTAGAGGAGAAGAAAATGCCATGGCAACCGATGAACTCCAAATGAGGAGCTTCTGGAGGCAGTATAAGGTCAGAATCGAGGAATCCATGAAGAAGGAGGTTGCTCAGCCATGACAGTAGTAGCGCTAACACGCCAAAATGTGGTTGATTTCCTTTATAAAGAAGCCAAATTACTCGATGAATGGAAGCTGAAAGAATGGGCGGCATTGTTTACGGATGACGGCACCTATAAAGTTCCGCCGATCGGCAAGCCCGAAGCCAGCCCGACGGAATCTCTATTTTATGTACATGATAATCGTTCACGGCTGCAAGAGCGGGCGGAGCGCCTGTTGAAGAAAGAAGCCCATGTGGAATATCCGCACTCCACCACACTTCGAAATTACCATAACATTCTGGTTAGTGGTGTCGAGTCTGATGTGATTACAGTGGAGTGCAATTTTACAACACATCGAACCAAAAGAGAAGTGTTAGATACGTTTGTTGGTAAACACAAATACGAAATTGTTCAGCAAAATGGAGAACTTGCAATCAAAAGTAAAAAAGTGATCTTAAATCTCGATAGTTTAAGGCCGCACGGAAAAATTAGTTTAATTCTCTAATAGTTTCCTAAGGAGAGGTGGTGAATGGTATGAGTAATCAGCACGAAGTATACGACATTACCATTGTAGGCGGTGGTCCAGTGGGTATGTTTACTGCTTTCTACGCAGGGATGCGTCAGGCAAGCGTGAAAGTTATCGAAAGTTTACCTCAACTAGGCGGCCAGCTGGCTGCGTTATACCCGGATAAATACGTCTATGATGTCGCTGGATTTCCTAAGGTGAAAGCGAAGGATCTAGTCGAACAGTTAAAAGTCCAAATGGACCAATTTGAGAATGAGGTTTGCCTGGGTGAAGAAGTCAAAGAAGTCACAAAAGAAAATGATATTTTCACAATCAAAACAAATACCCAGACTCATTATTCAAGGACGATCATTGTCACGGCCGGGAATGGCGCCTTTAAGCCGCGCAACATGAATTTAGAAAGAGAAGAACACTATACAGGGAAGAACCTTCATTACAGTATCGAGGATATTAATGATTTTAAAGATAAAGATGTGGTCGTTTGTGGCGGCGGAGATTCTGCGGTAGATTGGGCGCTCATGTTAGAGAATGTTGCTTCATCGGTAAACATCGTTCATCGAAGAGACCGGTTCAGGGCTCATGAACATAGTGTCAATTTATTGAAGGATTCATCTGTTAATATTCTAACTCCGTATAGTCCCTGTGAATTATTGGGAGAGGAAAAAATAGATTGTGTAAAACTGAAAAAAGCCAAAACGGAAGAATTTATGGAATTAAAGGCAGATGAATACCTGGTCAATTATGGTTTTATATCCAATCTGGGGCCTATTAATGACTGGGGCCTTGAGATAGAAAAGAACTCAATTTTAGTGAACTCAAGAGCTGAAACGAATATTCCTGGAATCTATGCGGCAGGAGATATATCAACTTATCCGGGCAAAGTTAAATTGATGGCAACCGGTTTTGGAGAGGCTCCGATTGCCGTGAGTAACGCAAAAGTTTATATCAATCCAGATGAATCCTTACACGCAGCTCATAGTACATCCATCATGAGCAGGAAGGATAAAAAGAAAAAAGAAAAAGTCGTCACTTAATAAAATAAGGACGGATTTATCAAAGAGGAGGAACTATATATGTCAAAAGTAAAAGAAGAAATCATCAGTAAGGAATCAGCGCGGGAAAGGCTGGAAACTTATTTACGTACGGTTGCCCATATCGGCCATGTGGAGATCAGTGTCACTAATTTTGAGAAATCTCTATGGTTTTTCACTGAAGTGATGGGTCTTGTATTAACCGAGACGGACGGAGATCGTGCCTATTTGCGGGCATGGCAGGACTTTGACCACCACACGCTTGTGCTGAAGGCCTCTAATACTTCAGAAGTCAACCGCATGGGCTGGCGTGTTAGCACAAAAGAGTCCCTGGAGCTATTCGAAAAGCAATTACAAGTAATGAATATTGACTATCACTGGGTAGATGGCGGACAAAAGAAAGCATTAGGAGATACGCTTCAGTTTAAATCCCCTGCTGGAATACCAGTTGAATTATATTGGGAAAAAGAATTGTTTGTAACGGATGATCCTGCTTTGAAATCCAACTTGCCAAGTCATCCAAGTAAGTATATGGCTAAAGGTGTTTCACCACGCCGCTTTGATCACGTCAATCTGATGGTCAATGATGTTGCGAAAGAACAACAATGGTGGACGGACTTGCTCGGTATTCACCATCGTTATTATATTCAAAACCAGGAAGATGTCCGATTAGGGTCATGGTTGAGCCGAACAAATATTGCACATGAAATTGCATTGATGAGAAACTCCAATCAAGATGGGGCAGCTTTTCACCATTTAGCCTATTACCTGGATTCCCCGGATGAACTTTTGCGTGCATCCAATATTATGGCTGAGAATGGTATTAAGATTGAATGGGGCCCTGGTAAGCATGGAACTAGTGGTGCGCAATTCATCTATGTGTTTGAACCTTCTGGCCACCGCGTAGAAATCTGGACTGGCGGCATCCTTATGTTCTCCCCGGATTGGGAGCCGATCAAATGGTCTTCGGATGTTGGTCAGCTAGGCCTGGAGATGTGGGGAAGCACACCGCCGGAATCTTACCTGACTTATGGAACGAAAATAGGAGAGTAATAGAAATGAGAGACTAGCTTGCTAGTCTCTCTATTCCGAAACTATGAAGGTGGGGAGAGTTCAGTTGTGAAACCAGACCTAAACATTGATTTTCATACACATATCATTTCCGAGGATTTTCTGAATTTGGCCGAAAAATATGGCGATGACCGCTGGCCTGTGTTAGAGAAAACATGTGACTGCGGGGCCAATATCATGATTAAGGGTAATAAATTCAGGGAGATAACGGACCAGACCTGGAATGCAGAAAAGCGGCTGAGTGACATGGACAAAGAAGGTATTGATATTCAGGTTTTGTCCCCGATTCCAGTTACCTTCAGTTATTGGGCAGATCCTGAGCAAGGCTTGGAAATGGCAAGGTTCCAGAATGATTTCATTGCATCCGTCACACGTGAACATCCAAATAGGTTCATAGGGTTAGCTACCGTCCCGTTACAAGATGTTGATTCAGCTATAAAAGAAATGGATCGAGCGGTCAATGAACTGGGGCTGAAAGGTATCGAAATAGGAAGTAACGTGAACGGTAAGAACTTGGATGATGACTCATTAGAGCGATTCTTCAAAGCGGCAAACGATCAGGAAGTACCGTTGTTTATTCATCCTTGGGCAACGTTAGGGAAAGAACGGATGCCACGCCATAACTTTATGTATATGGTGGGGATGCCTTCCGAAACAGCCTTGGCAGCCGGGAGTATCATTATGAGCGGCATGCTGGATAGGTATCCAAACTTAAAATTATGTTTTGCCCATGGTGGTGGTTCTTTACCTTATTTATTACCAAGAATGGATAAAGGATGGAATGTATGGCCGCAAATCAGAAAGACGGAAAAACCGCCAAGTCACTATGCGAAATTACTATATTATGATTCCCTGGTTTACGATGAAGATAATTTGCAATTTATGATTGAGAAATTCGGAGTCGACCAAATCATAGCAGGTTCTGATTACCCTTTCTTATTACGTGAAGCACCATCGGGAGAAGTTGTTGACCGATTGTCGACATTAAGTGACGCAGAAAAAGGGAAAATTCTCGGGCTTAATGCTTTAGATTTTTTAAATCTGAATAAAGAAGAATATACGAAGGTAGTCAAAGAGGAATTTAGTACGAAGTGAAAATAGATGATTAAGACAGATTTGAAATGCTGCATCAAAACAGAGAGAAAAGGAGAGGATCATCTTGGCTTTTGTAATAACGTCTCCGTGCCGTCATGAAAAGGCAGCAGAGTGTGTGGACGTGTGCCCGGTCGATTGTATTGAAAAAGGAGAGGATCAATATTTTATTGACCCGAATACTTGTATAGATTGTGGCGCTTGTGTTGCAGCTTGCCCGGTCGATGCAATCGTTGATGAGCATGAGTTATCACCCGATCAGGAAGAAATGCTGGAAAAGGCGGAAAGCTTTTTTGCGTAGGGAAAGTGTGGCTGGCCCTTTTGCTTTCTAGTTTTTTTGCACTAGTTGCGTTTCCTTTTAATTAAAGCGTATAAAAAGGCTGTCATCCTAAGTGGATGACAGCTTTTTATAGTTACTGTTCCAAACCTTCTTTAATAGTTTTAATGTTCGATTCCATCATAGAAATATACGTATCGCCATTTTCACCGGGTTTGGCCAGAGAATCTGTAAACACTGTACCCCTGATCGGTACATTGGTTTCAGCAGCGACTGCCTCCATGCTACGCGGATCAATGCTGGTTTCTAAGAATAGACCGGTGATTTCTTTGTCGTTGATGATATCTACAATTCTTGTAATTTGATCGGGAGTTCCTTGGTTTTCCTGGTTGATTTCCCATATATATTCAGCCTGAAATCCATACGCGTCACTGAAATATTTGAATGCTCCCTCGCTTGTCACAAGTACAGGTTCTTCTTCAGGAATTTGGTTGAATTCTTCTACAGCACTGTCATGGAGTTCTTTGAGTTTCGTAATATACTGTTCGGCATTTTCTTTATAGACTTCTTCGTTTTCAGGATCTACTTTAATAAGGCCATCTCTTGCATTTTCCGCATATTTAATCCCGTTACGAATGTCCAGCCACGCATGAGGATCTTCCTCACCCTGATTGCCTTTCGATGTTAAGTACATCGGATCGACCCCTTTACTCATAAGGAAAACAGGAGCATTTTCGCCATTTTTTCCGGTTGTTTCCATCAGGTTGTCAAACCATGAGTTTCCTGCTTCGAGGTTTAAGCCGTTATAGAAAACAGCATCTGCATCCGTTGTTTTCTTAACATCCTCCGGAAGTGGGTCATATTCATGAGGGTTAGACCCAACCGGTGCCAGGCTGTGAATCTCCACTAAGTCCCCGCCTACATTTTTAACAATGTCGTACACGATCGAGTAGGTGGTAACGACTTGAATCTTTCCATTAGTACTCTCAGAACTTCCGGTGGCTTCCTCGCCACCGCAGGCAACCAACATCATAAGCGTTAAAATTGAGGCTGCTAAAAGCAAAATCCTTTTCTTAATCATTTATTTTCCTCCTGTTTTCTTTTATTTCACACTAAATAAGTGAGGCTCTCTTCTTTTTGACTCTTAACATCTTCCATAACAATCCATGTTTTGGAGAGAATAGAAAAACGAGAACGAAGATGGCGGTTGCTGAAATAACAATCGTTGCTCCTGAAGCCAGGTTGTAGGTGAAACTGAAGTACAGACCGGCAATAGAGGAGATGACGCCGATTCCAGACGCTAGAAAAATCATCATCCATAAACGATCCGTTAATAGATAGGCAGCAGCTGCTGGCGTAATTAACATCGCTACCACCAGAACTATACCTACAGTTTGGAGAGAAGCAACTGTCACCATCGTCAGCAATGTCATAAGAAAGTAATGAATCAGCCGGACTGGCAGGCCATAGGCCGCTCCCATTGTTTCATCGAACGATGTAATCAGCAGTTCTTTATAAAAGAGGTATACAGCTGCTAGCACGACGATCCCGATAGCAAGGGTGATCCACATATCTGATGAGCGGACAGCAAGCACGTTTCCGAACAGAATATGGTATAAATCCGTACTGCTCTTTAGCAAGGTTATGATGATTATCCCAGCCGCAAAGGCAGCAGTGAACATAATGCCTATGGAAGTATCATGCTTAATCCGACTGTTCTGACTGACAAATCCGATTGCGATGGCTGTAAACACACCACTGAAAACAGCCCCGAAGAAGAAGTTGATGCCAAGCATATACGAAATCGCAACGCCTGGTAACACTGCATGAGAGATGGCATCTCCCATAAGTGCCATACCTCTGAGGATAATAAAGCAGCCAATCACACCACAGATAATTCCTACCATAATCGAAGTTAATAACGCTTTTTGTAAAAATCCGTACTGCATAATTGCTTCAATAAAAGCCATCCCTTACACTCCCATCTCTTTCATAAAAGCAAACTTGCCTTTGTAGGCTCTTTCAATGATATTGGATTGAATTACTTCATTAACGCCACCGAAGCTGATCAACTCTTTGTTTAACAGGATGAGTTGACTGAAGTAATCATTTGCCTTACTAAGGTCATGGTGCACGACAATGACCGTCTTTCCTTGCATGCAAAGCTCTTTCAATATGGTTACAATCGTTTCTTCACTGGAAGCATCAACTCCGACAAAAGGTTCATCAAGGCAGAATAACTCTGCTTTTTGGGCTAATGCGCGGGCAAGAAAGACACGCTGCTGTTGGCCGCCGGACAGCTCACCGATTTGTCTCTTTTTGAATTCTTCCATGCCGACCCGTTGAAGACACTCCAATGTCCATTCTTTTTCTTTTTTCTTAGGGCGCCTAAATAGTTGAAGGTTCGGGTAAGTGCCCAAAAGTACCGCATCAAGTACGGTAATCGGGAAATCCCAATCAATATCATTGCGTTGTGGTACATAGGCGATCTTTTTCCTTACTTCTTTTACGGGCTTCCCTAATACTTTTATATCCCCTTTATCCTTTGGGAGCAGGTTCAACATCGCTTTTAAAAGCGTTGACTTCCCAGCACCGTTAGGGCCGATAATTCCAACCAGATTTCCTGGTTGTACGGATAAACTAATTTCTCTTAATGCTTCATTTCCATAATAGGAAACGTGCAGATCGTTGATAGAAATAGCCGCTTTCTCCATGGATTCTCCTCCTTCTATGCTTCCTATACATAAATAACCTTTAGGATTTTAGCGTTTAACCATAAAAGTTTAAATAAGGAATATAATTTTCCTTAGTGCAACTTTTTGGGTAAAAAAATATTTCTTTTAGTATATAGGCGTGGTAAATAAAGGTGACTGATTTTTCCTTATGCTTAAAAAGTTTCCTTAATGCAAAATATATACCTTTGATCACAACATGTCAACAATTAGATGGATATTAAAGAAAGGAGGTAAGGCCCAATATGAAAAGCAGGCCCATTATAGGCCTGCTTTCTGCTTATTTTTTATATTTCTTTGTTTATTTTACCCATTCATCAATCAAATCCCGGTTCTCGTCCACCCATTTCTCTGCTCCATCAATAGGCTCTTCGGCATTTTCTACATATTCAATCAGTTCGCCGATTTGCTGATCATCCATCTTCCAATTTTTAAACCATTCACTTACTTCAGGGTAATCTTCTTCAAATCCTTGTCTGGTAGCATGGTGGATTTTTTCTGTATCACCGAATGTGTTTTGTGGGTCTTCCAGGAATTTCAGGTCATACTTGGAGAATACCCAGTGCGGGCTCCAAAGTGGTGCCACGATAGGCTCCTCATTTTTTACTGCTTCTCCAATTTCAGCTATCATGGCAGATTCCGAACTTGGCAGCAGTTGAAGTTCGAGGGCATAGTCCTCGATTGCTTGTTCAACAATTTCCATTGTACCAGCGCCAGGATCAAAACCAACAATTTCACTATTGAACAATTCTTTATGGTCATTTAAGTCTTCTATGCTATTCACATCTTCTAAATATTCTGGGACAACAAGTCCTACTTTTGCATTGTCATACCAGGTAGTATCTGAGAAATTAACCGTGTCCTGATATTTCTCTAAGTAATTAGCATCCTGAACCGGCAGCCATATTTCTAAGCTGGCATCTAGATCGCCACTATCTAACGCACTCATCGTAGCTCCCATGTTCAAATTGTTTAATTTTACGTCATACCCTTTTTCTTCTAAAATCACTTTCCACATATTTGTTACAGCAATATTTTCAGCCCAGCTAATTTGACCAATGATTAGTTCTTGATCATTTTCTTCTGATTCTGTCCCTGATTGGTCACTGTCTGATTCTCCACTAGTGTTTCCGCATGCTGTCAGTACAGCCACCATTAGAATAGCGAAAATAAAACTAAGACTTTTTTTCCAGTTGCTCATGTTGAAAAACTCCCTTTTGTTTTATATTAATCCTTAATACATTCAAAAAGTTAAATGTATTAAGAATTTATTTAACATAAATGCGCAAAGCAGCCAACTCTTTCAATAAAAAGAGTGGTTCAACCAGGTAGTCCAGGCTGGACTACCTGGTAATGCTTATTTACTTAATCTTGTTGATCTTTCGGTAAGAACTCGAATATCTCACCGCTTCTTATACTTTCCACTAAGTCTTCCAGCCAGTGATAATAGGTTTTAGATTCTTCTAGTTGATCATAGTATCCCTTTGCTTGGGCAACAATTTCTGGTGTGCTGCTGGAATCTTTTATAACATCGATGAAATCTTCCTGCGCTTCTTCAATTGCATCCAAATTCATTTTCGCTTCCCGTTCCCACATCTGGCAATAAAACGCCATAAACGAACGGAAGAAATTTTTCTCCGCTGCATACGTATGTTTTCTGGAACCCCGTGTAAATGTTTTTTTCACCATTTTGATTTCCTGGAGCCTGCGGACACTGGTACTCATGCTTGGTTTACTCATTCCCAGTTCCTCACGCATTTCATCAAGTGTCATCTGATCTTCAAAGTACATCGTCGCATATAAATTGGCAGCGGCTGGTGTTACCCCGTATAAATCCATTGTCTCCGCAATGGCGCCAATAACTTTATCTTTGGCTTCTTCTATTTTGATTCTCGATTTTTCCATGGATTCACTCATAAGGTCGCTCCTTCAGTTTAAAGTAAACCAAATTAAAAAATAATTAAATATTTTGCACAAACTTTATGTTAACGTCTTCAGAAGAAATGTCAAATAGGAATTTTAATTTATTTTCGAGCAAATACCCGCTACATCACTCATCATAACCATTCCGGTCCCTGTTAATTCTTTTCAGGGTTTTTGTTTGAAAGTATTTTTGACAACCGTAAAAAGGCATGTTAGTGTTTTAAACATTAAATAAATTTTTAATAAACTTAATTACTTCGAAAATGGAGTTGATAGATTTGGATATAAAACTAAAACAATACATTAATGGTAAATGGGTTAATGCGAACTCGGAGAATACGCGTCATATTATCAATCCATTTAACCAGGAAATCATTGCTGTTGTTCCGGAAGGCGATGAATCCGATACGAAAGCAGCCATCGCTGCAGCAAGAGAAGCATTTGATAACGGAGAATGGGCTTCTACCCCAGCGACTGAGCGGGGAACTGTAGTAATGAAAATTGCGGAATTGATTGAAAGAGATAAAGAGGAACTGGCTCATTTAGAATCCTTGGATACTGGAAAAACAATGGAAGAAAGTCGCGGAGATATGGACGATATCGCTGGAGTGTTCCGTTATTATGGAGAACTTGCAGATAAAAATGGCGGGGAACTGATCGATTCTCCAGTGCCCGACTCTATCAGTAAAGTGGTTCATGAACCGGTTGGTGTTTGCGGGCAAATTACACCTTGGAATTATCCATTACTTCAAGCGTCCTGGAAACTGGCTCCAGCGCTTGCGACAGGAAATACGTTAATCATGAAGCCAAGTGAAATCACACCACTTACTACGATAAAAGTATTTGAACTAATGGAAGAGGCGGGAGTGCCTGCGGGTGTTGCGAACCTTGTTCTTGGTGCAGGTGATACCGTCGGTGCAGAGCTATCCAGTAACACGGATGTAGACCTTATTTCTTTTACAGGCGGGATTGTTACCGGGAAAAAGATCATGCAAGCGGCAAGCGTGAATGTGAAGAAGCTCGCACTTGAGCTTGGCGGGAAAAACCCGAATATCATCTTTGCTGATGCTGATTTTGAGACAGCAGTCGACCAGGCATTAAATGGCGTATTCTTTCACGCCGGACAAATCTGCTCTGCTGGTACAAGATTGATTGTAGAAGAAAGTATGCACGATGATTTCGTTAATGCGCTTGTGGAACGGGTGAAAAATTTCAAGCTGGGAAGTGGATTTGACGAAGATACACAGATGGGACCGCTTATTTCAGCGGAACACCTTGCGAAGGTAGAAAAGTATGTGGAATCAGGTGTTAAAGAAGGGGCTACATTAGCAGTTGGCGGTAAGCGCCCGGAAGATCCGGAATTACAAAAAGGATTTTTCTACTTGCCTACGATTTTCACCGACTGCACGACAGACATGAGCATTGTCCAAGAGGAAGCTTTTGGTCCAGTTATTACGGTTGAGAAATTCAAAAAAGAAGAAGAAGCCGTAAAGCTTGCCAATGACTCGATCTACGGACTTGCAGGAGGCGTTTGGACAAACGATATTGCAAAAGCGGAACGATGTGCCGCGAAGATGCGTATGGGTACGGTCTGGATCAATGAATTCAATCTTTATTTCCCACACGCACCATGGGGCGGATATAAGCAGTCTGGTATTGGTCGCGAACTAGGCAGACTGGGCATAGAGGAATATACAGAAACCAAGCATATCTTCCAAAACCTGAAACCTGAAGCTATGAACTGGTTCTAAGCTGACAATCTATTATGAAAATCAAGTAATAAATTAAATAAATGAAAAAGGGTTTCTAATGAAGCCCTTGTTTCAAGTTCGACATCAAGGAGGAACAGAAAATGACTGAATCATATGATATTGTAATCGTTGGTGGCGGGAGTGCGGGTTCTGTACTCGGCAACCGTTTAAGCGAAGATGGGAAAAAGAGTGTACTTGTTTTAGAGGCGGGACGCAGTGATTATTCCTGGGATTTATTGATCCAAATGCCGGCAGCTTTGCCGTTTCCATCCGGCAAAAGCCTCTACGACTGGAAATACGAATCAGACCCGGAGCCATATATGAATGGCCGGCGTATTAAGCATGCCAGAGGGAAGGTGCTTGGCGGCTCCAGTTCCATCAATGGCATGATTTATCAGCGCGGAAATCCTAAAGACTATGAACGCTGGGGAGCCGATCCCGGGATGGAATCGTGGAATTTTGCGCACTGCCTACCATATTTCAAGCGTTTGGAAAATGCTTTAGAATCACCGGATGATGATCTTCGCGGTCATGATGGTCCTATCAAATTGGAGCGCGGACCTGCTAAAAATCCTTTATTCCAGGCTTTCTTTAACTCAGCTGTAGAAGCTGGTTATTCCAGAACTCCTGATGTGAACGGATTTCGCCAGGAGGGATTCGGACCGTTTGACAAGCATGTATACAAAGGCCAGCGGTTGTCTGCTTCCCGTGCTTATCTCCATCCGGTCATGGACAGGGAGAACCTGACAGTGAAGACCCGTGCCTTCGTTACGAGTATCGACTTTGATGGTACGAAAGCCAAAGGATTGACGTACAAGCGAAATGGGAAGATTCATCAAGTGGAAGCCGGTGAAGTCATCCTCTCAGGCGGTGCCATCAACACGCCGCAACTCCTTCAGTTATCAGGAGTGGGAGACGCCGAACACCTTCGCTCACTTGGTATTAAACCGGTCGTCGATCTTCCGGGTGTAGGGGAAAATCTTCAGGATCACCTGGAAGTTTATGTCCAGCATGCTTGTCCACTTCCTGTTTCCGAGCAGCCGAACTTAAATAAAGCACGTATGCCTTGGATCGGTTTGCAGTGGATGCTTGGACGTACGGGACCGGCAGCGACCAACCATTTCGAAGGCGGAGGTTTCGTCCGCTCGAACGATGAGGTTGACTATCCGAACTTGATGTTCCACTTCCTGCCGGTGGCGGTGCGGTACGATGGGCAGAAAGCGCCAACGGATCATGGATTCCAAGTGCACATCGGACCAATGTACTCCGATGCTCGCGGTTCATTAAAAATACGTTCAAAAGATCCGAAAGAGCATCCAAGCATGGTCTACAACTATCTTTCTACAGAACAGGACAAACGCGAATGGGTGGAAGCGATCAAAATCACTCGTGAAATCATGTCTCAACCAGCCATGAAACCTTATAATGCCGGAGAAATCTCTCCGGGTCCTACTGTTCAGACGGAAGAGGAAATTCTGGATTGGGTGAGAGAAGATGCGGAGACAGCTCTTCATCCATCTTGTACAGCAAAAATGGGACCGGAATCAGATCTGATGGCTGTCGTAGACCCGAATACCATGAAGGTTCACGGTCTCGACAATGTACGAGTGGTCGACGCATCCGCTATGCCTTACGTTACGAACGGTAATATTCATGCGCCTGTACTGATGCTGGCGGAAAAGGCTGCGGACCTTATCCTTGGACGCAAGCCGCTGGATCCAATCGATGCTGACTACTATCGTCATGGCGAACATCCAGCTGATGCAGGTACTGTATCCGAATAACGCCCTCTGATTATAAGATTTTCGCACATGTAATAGAAATGTAAATAAGATAGGCCTGTCCCTGTTAAACTACCGTAGGGACAGGCCATTTTTATGTAGGTGTAATCTTATAGAGAAAGGAACTTCACCAAAATCTTGAGGTTCCTTTTTTTAACTGTTGTTTTACTGCTAACTGCGGCTAGTATATAATGGAGTGTCAAGGATGAAGAAAGATGGGAAGTGCCTATGAATAAACGAAAAAATAAAGGATATAGAGATTCAGGAAAAAAACGCCTGGATAAAAAAAATAAGAAACAGAACTTCTCTCGGGGAAGTCAAAAGGGTGGCAAACCTAAAGGAAAGCGGAAAACGGT
Source organism: Thalassobacillus sp. B23F22_16 (assembly GCF_043496955.1). Classification (NCBI taxonomy): domain Bacteria; kingdom Bacillati; phylum Bacillota; class Bacilli; order Caryophanales; family Bacillaceae; genus Thalassobacillus; species Thalassobacillus sp. B23F22_16. The sequence goes on from NZ_JBIEKD010000017.1 coordinate 31,443, forward strand.
AACTGCGAAGGTGACCTGTTCCGGTCTTACCAATGATGCCAAAGGCATTGTCCAGTGGGAAGGTAAACAGTTGGAGGTAGCGAACCTGCTGCCAGGGGAAACAGCTGAGGTTACCGTGTCTCAAAGAGGAGGCTTTGTAAACGCCGAACTGAAGCAGGTGATTATCCCTTCTAAAGATCGGGTAACTCCGCCGTGCGAGTATTATTATCAGTGCGGGGGATGTCAGATTCAGCATATGAATGAAGAGAAGCAAATGCGTTTCAAGCAGGAAACGGTAGATGAACTCATGAAGCCGTTCGGTAAGACGGAAGCGATTATGACCATGGACCACCCGTATGATTACCGGAACAAGAGCCATACGACATTCGGCCTGAATCAGCATCGTCAGGTAATTGGCGGGTTGTACGCTCAGCACACGCATCAGATCATACCGATGGAACGGTGCCTCATTCATGACCCGAAAGCGGACGAAATTGTGCAGACGATCAGAGACATCCTTCAAAATTCAAAAATGCAGCCGTACAACGAAGATACTGGGCAAGGGTTCCTGCGACACGTGTTGGTTAAAGTCGGCAAAGTCAGCGGTGAAATCATGGTGGTGCTGGTAGTCGCGTCGCCGGTGTTTAAGGGTAAGAACAATTTTGTAAAAGCCCTGCGAAAGGCTCATCCGGAAATTACAACCCTTCTTATGAATGTAAATAACCGGAACACCAGTATGGTTCTGGGCGATCAGGAAAAAGTATTGTTCGGCAAGGGGACGATTATGGACACCCTCTGTGGACTGGAGTTTGAAATCTCAGCGAAATCCTTCTATCAGATCAACCCTGTTCAGACAGAAAAGTTATATGGGAAGGCGATTGAGATGGCAGAGCTGTCAGGCAAGGAAACCGTAGTGGATGCATATTGCGGGATTGGTACCATCAGTCTAATTGCCAGCCAAAAAGCAGGGAAGGTAATTGGTGTTGAGCTGAATAAAGATGCCGTCCGTGATGCGATCCGCAATTCCAAACGCAATGGCATAAAAAATGCCAGGTTCTATCAGGGAGATGCCGGGGAGTTCATGGTACAGATGGCAGCACGTGGGGAGAAAGCTGATGTGGTAATCATGGATCCGCCTCGAAGCGGAAGTGATGAAGCGTTCTTGTCCAGTGTAGTGAAGCTGAAGCCAAAGCGGGTAATCTACGTATCGTGTAACCCTGAGACACAGGCACGGGATATGAAGTACCTGACGAAGAATGGATATAAGGTAGAAGGTATTCAGCCGGTGGACATGTTCCCTCAAACCCACCACGTAGAAGCTGTCGCAAAATTAGTATTAAAAGAAGAAGCAGGTAACCGATAAAGGGTTCCTGCTTTTATTTTTACTTCAAAAATTTTTGCGATAAGCCAAGTTTTTCTACTATTACTTTTTCCCTTCAAGCTCTTCGCGATCAGCGATTCTTGCTCGTTCCTGGGCTCTTGCAGCATCTACATCTGTAAATGTTTCCTTGCTTTCTCTTTCAGGCAGGCTTTCTGTAGGTGTTTGATTGTTTGTTAATGCACCATCTCTTAATGATTTTCGTTTCATTTGATACCCTCCTTCTTTCCGTTATCTTTTGTTATAAATTGAAATAAAATCCTTAGTAAAAATATCCTTCATTGGTGCCTGAGATCTTTTGAAGTATAATGGGAATCGACTATATGAATGAGGAATGGGAACAAATAAAACGCGGAGCCGCGAGCGGAAAAATTATTTAAAATCGGAAGGTCTCTTGGCAGCTCTTATGATGAAGGTATGCTGTTAATTATGTAATTTTATTGGAGGTTTCTAAATGGATAACAATGATATATTAATCCGATTAAGGTATGTGTTAGATATAAAAGATCAGGATATGGTAGAGATATTTAAACTTGGGGGAGAGGACTTTACAAAAGAAGAAGTGGCAAAGATACTCACTAAGTCAGACGACAGTTACGAGGAGGACGATGAGAACGCCTCGGAGAATGATGATCATATAAAATGCACAAATAGCATGTTGGAATCATTTTTAAATGGCTTGATTACGTTCAAAAGAGGTCCACAAGAAACAAAACCTGGACAGCCTAATAAACCAGATAGGTCGATTAAAAATCATTCCAGTGTGAATAACGTGATGCTGAAAAAAGTGAAAATAGCGTTGAAATTAACAAGTGAGGATATCATAGAGATTTTAGATGAAGCTGGTGTGACGATAACAAAAGGGGAATTAAGTGCGTTATTAAGAAAAGAAGGGCACAAAAATTATAAAGAGTGCGGAGATAAGTACGCACGGAATTTCTTAAAAGGGTTAACGATTAAATATAGAGGATAGGAGTCTTGGTGAACTCACTTTCACCCTGATATAACTATTTTTTGGATTCGAAATCTTAGGTGGCCCCCTTAAGCGTCGAAAGCCAGTTGTGTCTAATGAGCGAAAATATTTTCTAAAAAACAGCAGTAACTGTCTAGTTAATTTCTTATGTTGTCTAGTAAAATTCTTATTTTAACATTGTCTAGTAAACCTCTTCTACTGTCTAGTAAATAGGTGAATTACCAGTAGAGGTTTCACTTTTATCAGGAAGTGGCTTGTTAATATATTCAAATAGGAGTGAGAATATTGGCGTTTATTCTGCAGGTTGATTTCAAAATGGATGGTCCTTTCGGTGAGGAGATGGCTGAAAGTTTTCAGATTTAGCTAAAAGTATCAATGAAGAGGAAGGGTTCATCTGGAAAATTTGGACGGAAAATCCCGAAGCTGAGGAAGCGGGCGGAATTTATTTATTTGAAACGAAGGAAGCCGCTCAAAAATACTTAACGATGCATACGGAGCGATTAAAAGGGTTCGGAATTGAACCGGTTAATGGCAAAATTTTTGAAGTGAATAAAGAGCTGACCGATATTAATAATGGTCCCGTCCGTTAACAAACGCATCATCGGCAAAATCCCTCTTTTTTAATCAAAGAGGGATTTTTCGTTAGGGCAAAGCGGAAAACCATGGATATCCTGAATCGTATAAAGATCATATTGCATTAAAGCGAATTGGGTATGGTAAAGGTATTGCATAACGAGAAGCTTTCCTTCAGAAATTCCGCATAAAACACCTGAGGCTCCTGTTCCATCCACGAACGACACTCCAATCGGCTGACCATAGAAATATGGCACTTTCTGCTGCCATGGCATAGCTGACACTCCTCCCAATCTAGTGTATAACCAAAAGCGTTTTTCAGTGCCTGTATGATTATCTTGAACGTGTTTCCTGGATACAGCATAGGTTATTGCATCAATAAAATTTATGCTGGGGAGTCTGTTATGTACAGATATTATTACAATCCAAACATGAGAGTTACTGGTGTGGTCGCTTCTGCAACTGGGGACGTAAATGGGGACGGTGTTCCCGATATCGTTTACGTGACTGGTTATAGAGAATCGGACGTTTCAATTATTCAAAATATGGCACTTGGATTCCGGGATGGAGCGACAGGGGTTTCTGTCAGTATTCCATTGAAAGAAAATATCGGATATGACCCGATGTTGTTTTTAGGTGATTTTACCGGAGACGGAATTAATGATATTTTAATCAATATTCCTACAGGGGGCAGTGGTGGGACGACAAACAACTATATCTATTCTTTTGTTAATAACGAGGCCCGCTTGCTGTTCGACTCTGATGCGTTCAACCAGACCTATACCTATGATGTTACTTACAAAGATGACTACAAGGTGGAAGTGTGGAGTAGAAGGAATAATAAAAGATATATCATCGATTTATCACAGAGGGATCCAGAGTATTTAAATGGATTATATGATGCCGGCGGAAAACTGAAGGAGCCAGTCAGTGGGTGGGTAGATCCTATCAGCGGCCTATACCCAATTGATTTTGAATTCGATAATATGTATGATCTGATTGCATATCAACAGATTGCAGGAACGTTTCATGCTGATGGATTAGGGACTATTCAAAATAGATTAAAATGGAATGGCTATATGTTTGTGTTGGACTATCAGGACCTTGCTATATATGGAGTAGAGGGAACGGGTCGAAGTTGAACCATTTTCAAGAAGTAAAAGCCCCTTCTTAGTCACAGGACTAAAGGGGGGCTTTAGTTATTTACCGTTATACTCCTTGCATGACCATAGCGTCTGCTACGTTGATAAAACCGGCAATGTTAGTGCCGATAACGAGATTACCTGGGTGACCGTACTCTTTAGCTGCATTTACGCTTTTTTCATGTATATCAATCATAATTTCGTGCAGCTGTGCATCGACTTCTTCAAAAGTCCAGGAAATTCGACTGCTATTTTGAGCCATTTCAAGAGCTGAGACAGCTACCCCGCCAGCATTTGCAGCTTTCGCAGGAGCGAATAGGACCTCATGGTTATGAAAAATATCAATCGCCTCAATGGTGGAAGGCATATTTGCCCCTTCACCGATAGCGGCTACGCCATTGGCGACCAGTTTGCGGGCAGAATCGCCATCAAGCTCATTTTGGGTAGCGCATGGCAGCGCTATATCGCAAGGGATGGACCAGATATTTTTACACTCTTCGAAATAATAAGCATCTGGGTGTTTATCTATATAAATATTAATGCGTTCCTTGTTTTCCATTTTTATTTGTTTAAGTGTTCCTAAATCAATGCCATTCTCATCGTAAATATAACCGCTGGAATCGCTGCAAGCCACTACTTTCGCGCCGAGTTCCTGTGCTTTTTCCATAGCAAATATCGATACATTTCCGGAGCCGGAAACGACGACGGTTTTACCCTCGAAGCTTAAGCCTTTTGCCTTAAGCATTTCTTCTACAAAATAGACCGTTCCATAGCCGGTAGCCTCTGTACGTGCTAAACTTCCTCCGTAATTAGGGCCTTTCCCTGTCAGTACGCCTGCTTCATAGGCGCCGCGCAGTTTTTTATACTGACCAAACATATAACCGATTTCACGAGCGCTTACACCTATATCTCCTGCGGGAACATCCACATCGGGACCAATATGCTTGGAAAGCTCCGTCATAAAGCTTTGGGTGAAACGCATAATCTCCTGATCTGATTTACCTTTTGGGTCAAAATCAGAGCCGCCTTTTCCGCCGCCAATTGGCTGTCCGGTCAGGGAGTTTTTGAAAATTTGCTCGAAACCAAGGAATTTTACAATACTTGCATTAACGGAAGGGTGAAAACGAATACCGCCTTTATAAGGCCCGATTGCACTATTGAATTGGACACGGAATCCACGATTTACTTGTACCCTCCCCTGATCATCTGTCCATGGGACTTGAAAGCTGATTACTCTTTCCGGTTCTACTAACCTTTCAAGGATTCCATGGTCGATATATTCCGGTTTCTTCGTTAGGGCAGGAACTAATGATAGGAGGGTCTCTTTTACTGCCTGGTGAAATTCAGGTTCATGGGGATTTCGCTCCCGGACGCTTTCTAATACTTTTTGTACATATTTTTCCGCTGCTTGCGTTTGAGGATGGATTGTTTTTTCTTTAATAGCCATAGGTTGACTCCTTTCGAAATTGGTTTATATAGATAGTAAGTTAATGTTGAAAATTCATGCAATTAATAAACTATTTTATTACGCAAAACCAATCTAATCAATATAATGTTAAGATAGAATTAATGCTAAAAATAGATTGATCAGCGGAAGTGGGATGAAAGTGGAATTAAAACAGATCAAATATTTTATGGAAGTTGCGGAACGGGAACATGTCACAGAAGCTGCGTTGCAATTGGGGATCGCGCAATCTGCAGTCAGTAGACAAATTTTTAATTTAGAAGCAGAGCTGGAGGTAGACCTTTTTATCAGGGAAGGTAGGAATGTGCGTTTAACTCCAATAGGTAAAATTTTTTATGAGCACATGAAAAAGGCTTCCATGGTAATTGAAAACGCGCGCAGGGAAGTCATGGAGTATCGTGACCCTGAAAAAGGTACCGTCCACATAGGCTTTCCGAGCAGCATGGCTGCTTATACGATACCGATGGCTATATCCGCTTTTCGTAGAGTCTACCCAAATGTGAAATTCAATTTGACTCAAGGTTTCTATTATCAATTAATAGAAAGGGTCATAAAAGGGGATATAAGTATGGCTTTACTGGCTCCCCTTCCAGGTAATAGAGAAAAAATTCGGGGTGATATATTATTTTCAGAAAATATTGTTGCTTTGTTACCGATGGATCACCCGCTTGCGGATAGATCGGAAATTGAAATTAATGATTTGAAACAGGATGCGTTTGTATTGTTTCCGGAAGGATTTATCTTACGTTCCATTATCACAGACGCATGTTTAAAACTTGGCTTTGAACCTAATATCCCTTTTGAAGTGGAAGACATCGATTCTATCAAAGGGCTAGTTTCGGCGGGGCTAGGCGTAACCCTTATCCCTGAGATTACACTTGTCGATCATTTACCTAGAAATACAGTGAAAATACCATTGCGTGACTCGTATATGAGACGTACCGTAGGAGTGATCAGCTCGAGCGAACGCCAGTTGCTTCCTGCCGAACAGCGCTTCTATGAATTTTTGAAGCAATTCTTTAACAGGATAGAAAGATATAAAGATTAAAAAAGATTAACGCTATCAATTGGTTTCTTCAGGAAGCAATTTTTGATGACTTAAGTAACAGCAACTTTTTAATCATTTTTTGATAAGGCGGGCAATAATTTAATAACCCGCCTTTTTCGTATGCTATTATAACTATAATCATTCCTATCAAAGGAGGGTACTCTGCCATGTCTATGCTGAGTAAAGCGATCTACATGCGCCTGGAGGATATTCAGGAGGAGAAGAAGCAGCTCCGGGAAATGTTGAACCAGCTTACCAAAGAGCAGCAGGAACTTATCGCTCGACTTGAACGGTTAGAGGAGAAAAGGGAAAATGGCGATCCTTCTGCTGTTATTGCGGAGTTAGAGGAGAATGGTAGCGGATGGAAGGATAGCAGCCTGGATTTGCCCGAAGTCAATGGGGGAGAAAAAGCGGCTACGCCCCAAAGGAAAGATCCGTTACCAAACGCAGCGACGAAAAACGAATATATCCTTCCGACGGAACCGGAAGCCCTTTCCGAGGATGGAACGAAACGAATGAGTTATAAGGAACTGACACAAATCTTGATTGATTTTGCGAAAGAACATAATAATCAGGTTGACCACCAAGTATTTGAGCAATACCTGATCGACGTCTATGATTTCACTCCTAAGAACTTTTCCCAAATCATTTGGCGAGCGAGAAAAGAGGATTCGCGATTACGCAGCTTAATTAGTGGAAGCCGGAAAATTACTGTGTTGGACACGAGCATGGCCAAGTAAAAAGCTCTGTGATCACTAAGACCAAGAGCCGCTTCGCTAATACGTGAACTTATATTTATTTTATATTTTTTGCGAGGCTGCAAAGGAGGAGGGCTGCTCTTCACTGGCAGTCCTTTTTCTTTAGTCGAACGTCACTACTAGCAAGGCGCTTGCGCTTTTGTTCTTACTTCTTCACTAACGTAATATCCCCAACCCCCATATCAATATCAACCTCCATGATGACGTCCGCGCCATGTTCGTAAGCTTCATTGACAAACGTATCGTCACCTTTGGTAATGAAGTCCTTGATAGTCAAATCTCCAACACCATTATCAATCTTTATTTTTACTCCGATTCCCTCAGGCAGGTATACCTTGGTATCACCGACCCCAGAATCAATCGTGACATCAAAGCTTTCTTTTCTCTCTCCGGAGAGGTCTAAGGTTACATCCCCTACGCCCGTGTCGATATCCAAATTCGTTAAGTTCATCCTGCGTAAATCCAGGTTAGAATCAGAGACACCAGTCTCGATTTCAAGTTCGGTTGGGACATCCTCATTCAACTGTATGTTCCATTCACTTTTTTTGTTGAATCCGAAGATGCTTACCTGAAACCACCTTCGTTTCTCGCTGATTTCTAAATGCCCTTCTGTGCCACTTCGTTTATACGTGACCACCGGTTCTTTCCGGGAATGATCATATTCGAATTGAGCTTCCACCCATTCTTTGGAACCGGGTGAGACATGGAGACTTCCGACACCCATTTCCAAATCTACTGATAAAAACTCCGCATCATCCCGTTTGACCACTTCCACACTTTTCCCCTGTTTAGCACCTACCATCTGGTATCCCGTAAACAACAAAACCAATGCAGCCGCCACCACAACAGAGAACAAAACCGCCTTTTTCATAACCATCGCCCCCTTCACCATCTACCTACATTATAGCGCTTAGATGGAAAATAAATAACGGCTTTTGGTGTAAATTCTCCTAAGCCTCCAGACGTATTTTGTGGATAGCCGAACTGTTTCCCTTTGGCCGTTTCTTTTAAGGGGGAAGATAGAATTTTCAGAAACCTGTTAGATAATCTGACAAAGCAATTGTGACACCCTTTCATCCGTAGTAACTTAATAACTAACATTTAATGTTACAAAAACTAACATGAAAGGGAGAGGATTAAATGGAAACAGTTTTGATGGATAATTTATGGGTGATTATCGGTACATTTTTAGTATTTCTTATGCTGGGAGGATTCATTTTGCTGGAGGCCGGATCTACCCGGATGAAAAACGCCGGCCACATTGCTGGTAAAACCATTTTCACCGCTGGAATCGGATCATTAATGTTTTGGGCAATCGGATGGGGGTTCATTTACGGAGAAGGAAATGGCTTTATAGGGCTATCCGATTTCTTCTATGGTGATGCTTCCTTCAGTGGCGAAGGGCTATCTCCAGCAGTAGATTTTATGTTCCAGATGATGTTTGCACTAGTGGCGATGACGATTGCGTTCGGTGGATTTGCAGAACGCGCGAAATTATCAGCTTATGTGATTTTTGCCGTACTATTTGCGGCGGTCATCTATCCGGTTGTAGCTCATTGGATCTGGGGCGGCGGCTGGTTAGCTGACCACGGGAAGCAGGACTTTGCTGGTTCAACAGTAGTTCACCTGACGGGGGCAATGGCAGCTCTTGCCGCAACCATTGTTTTGAAACCGCGTATTGGTAAGTATAACAAAGATGGGTCTTCCAATGATCTTGCCGGTCACAACCAGGTATATACAGCGCTTGGCGTATTACTATTATGGGGAGGCTGGTTCGGTTTTAATGGGGCGAGTACATTTGAAGTAGCAGATGCATTCTTTGGGTTTGTCATGCTTAATACACAATTAGCAGCTGCGGCTGGTGCCGTTTCGGCGATGCTGGTTGCCTATGTATGGACTGGTAAAGCGGACGTTCCGACGACATTAAATGGCGCGTTAGCAGGACTTGTTGCCATAACGGCTCCTGCCGGTTTTGTTGCACCATGGGCAGCGGTGATCATCGGTCTTATAGGCGGGGTGATTGTCGTCTATAGTATGAATTTGTTTGATCGAGCGAAAATTGATGATCCGATTTTTGCTTTATCCGTCCACGGGACCGTTGGTGTCTGGGGAACGCTTGCTAATGGATTATTCGCCGTCCCTGCCTTCTCGACAGAAATCGGCTGGGGGCAAGCCGGATTATTCTATGGCGGTGGTTTTACTCAATTAGGCGTGCAGACGGTGGGTGTTGTGGCAAGTGGTCTATACGCTTTCGTTGTAGCATTTATTATCTTGAAGGTAATGGATAAAGTGATAGGCGGGATTCGTGTATCGGAAGAAGAAGAGATTGTTGGTCTGGACTTGAGTGAACATGGAGGCTACGGCTATCCGGAAAACATTCCTCATCCGGAAGAACAAAGGGGCGCATAACCAATGAAACGATTAGTTGAAACAGGGGGGTCTACCTTGAATAGCTACGGAGAAATCAGAGATTGGCGGAAAACCTATATAAAAGATGTTTCAACTGATCATGACAAGCTGAATAGTTTTCACGATGAAGTTATCACAGCAACAGTGGAATGTGCTATGGCCAACGTGCAAAGTGAGCGGGGGGATCCTCCTGCTCCCTTTGCCTTCTTTTTGATGGGAAGTGCCGGACGGTTTGAACAGTCGGTGTATAGTGATCAGGACCATGGGATTATTTTTGATGGAAGGCAGGAGTTCGAAGACTATTTTTTAGCTTTAGGAAAGGAAATTGCAGATGGCTTGGAAGTGGTCGGGTACCAGCTTTGTGACGGCAAGGTAATGGCGTCTAATCCGTTATGGTGCCAATCCCTTCACAGCTGGAATCAGCAGGTGAACGTTTGGCTGACAGAAGCAGACTGGACATCGCTGCGTCACTTTTCTACTTTTTTTGATTCCAGGGTATTGATTGGTGAAGATCGTTTTCTTGAAGAAATCAAACAGGAAGCTTTGACAATTATTCATTCCCGCCCGGAATTATTTGTTCGATTAGTAGAAAATGTAGATTTCATTAAAAAAGGCGTCGGTGTTTTTGGCCAATTGCTTCCAGGGGCGCATAGGGAGCAATCGGGTAAAATTCATGTGAAGCAGACCGCTTTCTTTCCTTATGTCAATGCCATGAGGCTGCTCGCCTTCAAAGAAGGCATATTGGCTCCTTCTACGTTAACGCGATTCAAAAAAATAAAACCTGAGTATCCATCGATGCATCGCTTTGAGGGCTATTTTATTGAGCTATTGGATTTTCGACTTCGTTTTCAGCAAGACGTAGCAAGCTATGAAGAAGCACACCTGATTGCTATGGAACAGTTGACGAAAGAGGATAAGAAGGAGCTTAAATTATTTATGAAGAAAGGCTATGAGCTTTTTTCTGATACAAAGAAAATGATAGATAATGAGTGTTCCGCATGGTCATGAATCACATGCTGCAATTCATCAGACAAGTGTCAGGCCGTCTTTATCCGGAAGCTTCTGCCTCCGTAGCCGACCCTGGACAGCTAGCCTATATCAGGAACCTTCATCGAGAGATAAAAAAGCAGGATGTACTGAATACCCCATTTGATGATTTAAGTGTCGTTGTTTTTGATATTGAAACGACCGGGTTTTACCCTTATAAGGGAGATCGTATCTTGTCAATTGGGGCAGTGAAGGTACAAGGTGAGCGAATGTTAGAAGAGACGTTTTATTCCGCCATTCATAATGACTCCGAGCCTTCCGAAGAAATTCAAGAACTGACAGGCATGACGATAGAAGAGTTGAAAGGAGCGCCTTTGCTGCCGGACGTGTTGAAAAAATTCTATCAATTTGTGGAAAGTGATACGCTCGTCGCTCATCATTCCAGCCATGAGAAGCAGTTCATGAAGCATGCGAACTGGACCGCTTTGAGATCCGATTTTCAGCATCGCATCATTGATACATCCTTTCTAACAAAGATTGTGCACCCTGATTCTGATTTATTTTCCCTTGATGATTATTGTGAACACTATGGTATTTGCAATCATCAAAGACACCATGCCTTGTATGATGCACTTGCAACCGCGCATTTATGGACGGAAAGCATTCGCCATATCAAAAGGTTAGGCTACGACCACTTGAACGATGTGTATGCCCATATTGCCAAATTAAAATGAGGGAGGGGAGGGGATGTGAGTGATGAAATTCCTCATCATGTCCAGACGTTTCCAATCAGTGTGGTGAAGAATGCTACGCAATTAACGGCAAGGCAAATGCGTTATTACGAAGAGCATGGATTAATCAACCCGAATCGAAATGATGGCAATCAGCGTGTATACTCGCTGAACGACATTCATCAGTTGAAAGAAGTGAAACTGCTTATCGAACAGGGAGTCAATATTGCCGGTATTAAAAAGTTAATGAAGAAAGAATTTTGATATAAAAGGCCTCTCAAATCCGATCGGGTGCTGAGAGGCTTTTTTAATGGTCTAGGAAATTATAAAATTTTCTTGTTGTGGATAACTTTACGTGGTGGATCCCATCCAGCTCCAGCGCCTACCCCCTCGAGGTCTTAAGCTTGTCGGGGGTGAGCAAGGCGCTTGCGCTTTTGTTCTGGTTTATAAACCTTTGATCAGCCTTGCATCTAGTTCTCTGACTTTATCATAGGAATCAAGCAATTCTTCAGGTGCCAATGTTCTGCCATATTCCCACGCGTTTGTTTCAATTTCATTCTTCAATGCTTCGACTTCCTCATCTTCCCCATACATCAGTGTCCGTATGTCATGCTTATGTTTTTTAAACGTCAGATAATAGCCGAGTTCGTGATAGAGCATAATTTTCACTAAATTTTCATCGGATTCTTTAATCTTCATTTTACTGATATACCCATTCACTTCCAGATAATTGAATGTAAGCGTATTGGTCGATACGTTGAAACTCATGGGTGCTGAGAGCCGGTTGTTCGCTTCCGAGTGGATGTCTAATTGGTTTTCATTTTTGGTCTGCTCGATGATGGTTTCAATATCCCAAATATATAACATCAGCCAGATCACAATCCTTTGTCCAGGTATTTTTTTCCGTCTTGTTGGATCGTTAGTTTTATTTAATCAAAATTAGCTAGGTTTGCAAAGCTATTAGACTGTTTTTCTTCTAATTTTTGGAGTGGAAATATGGAATTAAATAGAAAAGCCACTTATTTCGAATTTCGTTATAATTTATAGTTTTGGGGTAATAGGAAAGGGGAACCATTACGAGGCGAGAGAAAAATAGAGGAGGATTCGATGAATAAAAAGAAGCTGATTGACTACTCGATATTTGTACCATCCTTATTAATTATCATAGCGATCAGTATTCCATTTGCCTTATATGAAAAAGAGTCCTTGGAACTACTAAATGCTATCTTTGATTATATTGTAGAAGTGTTCAGCTGGGGGTATCTCTGGTATGGCATCATTCTGGTTGTCGCAGGACTTTATCTATCTTTTTCAAAATATGGACAAGTGGTACTGGGAGATCCGAACGAAAAACCACGGTTCAGCCTGTTTGAATATGCGTCTATTTTGATAGCGATGGGTGTAGGTTCCACTATTATGCGGACGGGGATGCTGCAATGGACGTCTGTAGCAAACGACCCGCCTGCTGGTGTGGACCCTGGCTCAGCAGAAGCGCTGCTATGGGGTAACTCCTACAGTATGTTTTTGTGGGGCTTCCAGGTGTTTGCAATATTCGTTATGGCCGCTCCGGCGATGGCTTATATCCTGCACGTAAAGAAGCGTCCACTGATGCGGATTTCTGAGGCTTGCCGGGATATTTTCGGTGATAAGTTTACGGACGGTATCGGCGGTAAATTTCTTGATATCTTATTTCTGATCAGTATTTTGGCTGGTGCTGCCGTAACATTAGGGCTGGGCGCACCAATCATTACCCATAATTTATCCAGCCTGCTTAATATGGATGTTACGTTTACGATGACGATCATAGTCACTATCATTTGGGTATTCCTGTTCTCACTAAGTGCCTACTTAGGAATTGAGAAGGGGATTAAACGATTGAGTACCTGGAATATGTGGTTAGCCGGTCTGTTTGCTATTTTTATTTTGATAGCTGGTCCGGGCGTATTTATCCTGAATTACTTCTCGGATAGTCTTAATTTTCTATTATCCAACTATCTGAACTTTTCTTTGAACACAGAATCCGTGTATGAAGGTTCTGCTTCTCACGTTCAGAGTAACACCGTCTTCTGGTTTGCTTACAGTGCGACATGGGCGATGCTCCATAGTGTCTTCGCTGCTAAGATTTCCAGGGGCCGTACCATTAAAGAAATGATTTTGACATACTTGTTGGCACCTACCTTGATCTCCTGGATTGCTACCGGTGTACTGGGTGGTCTCGGGGTCAACAGATATTTAGAAGGCGACCTGGGTATTCTGGAGTTTGTCGAGAATGAAGAAAGGATGGCGGCAATCCCGGAAATACTGAGCACACTGCCATTAGGTAGTATGGCGATTGTCATCTTTATTGTCGTGGCACTTATCTTCCTGACGACCACGCTGGACTCCACCACCTATACGGTCGCGGCTTATACCAGTACCAGGGATATGAGTAAGTTCGAACCTCCGAAAACACTGCGTATCATCATAGCAGCAGTTATTACCGGGCTTGCGCTTGTCCTGATGCGTATTGGCGGACTTGCTCCACTTGAGGTCATTTCCGGTCTGATGGGGCTCCCAATCATTGCCCTGCAATTCCTTCTCATCTATGCAGCGATACGGATGATCAATAAAGACCAGGCCTGGAAGCATAATATACGAAAAACATAAAACTTATATAAAAATCTCTCATCCATTCGCAGGTGAGAGATTTTTATATAAATTAGAGTGGTGTCCGTTTGGGGTTGAAGTTTATTCTGCTGCAATAACCCCCGACATATCAAAAAGATGGAAATTTTCTATAAATTTGTTATAATGTCAGAAAACATCATACTCATTATTGATGGAAAGGATGTTAGCTATGGAAACCCCAGAAGGCCACGAAGCAAATATTGGAGATATAATTTCATTTAAATTGAATGGTGTTGACGCAAAAGGGAAGGTAGTTACATCTTCCTGCCAGCGTTGTGTTATGGTGGACCTTAGTGTGATGGAGAACCTGGAAGATACAGGGTTCGAGCATACCCATACCGTAGTAGGTCCGGGAAAATACAAAGTAATTGAATCTTCGAAATAATAACACCTATAATCTATAGTAAGAAGTCTGACTCAGTCCTGTGCTGGGTTCAGGCTTTTTCTTATGAAAGGTTGCCTGAGTGCTATAAAATTATGACATAAACATAAAGTAGGATAGGTGAAATAAATGAGTTTTGTTGGTGAAATCCCCGGAAATCTATCATTGTTGGATACTTTAAACAGTATTGGAGAAAATGTTTTAATTGCAGATACAAATTACGATGTGAAGTGGATGAATGACAATGCGGTAAAGCTGTTCACTGCAATCGCGCCGTTGTTTAACTTGGATGGTGCTGAAGATTTTATCGGAATGAATATGGATCATTTTCACAGAAACCCGGCGTATCAGCAGGAGAAAATGGCGAACTTGACTGAGACGCATCGCGCCCGTATCAATATCCGTAATCAATTTGTCGCAGATATTGTCATTACGCCTGTTCAGGATGAAGCAGGTAACGTGGACGGTTATGTGGTCATGTTGATGGATGTGACGACAAAAGCGGAAGAGGAAAAAAGGAAAGATAAGCTGATTGAGGAGCTATCGACGCCACTGATCAAGATTTGGGATAAAACCATAGCAGTGCCATTAATCGGTACTTTTGATAGAGAACGTTCGGAACGCTTGACTTCATTTGTTTTGAAAGAATGTGCATCTGGGGATATCGAACATGCTTTAATCGATTTAAGCGGTATTCACACGTTTGATGAAGGCATCAGCCACCAGGTACAGCAGTTGACGGAAACCTTGACGCTGGTAGGAACGGAGTGTATTCTTGTTGGAATTACGCCTCAGCTGGCCATGAGTTTTGAGTATCTGGATAGTGAACTTGCCACCTTCCGCAATGCCCATGCCGGGCTGGAACATATTATTGAAAAATCAAAGCGGACCTGAGTTCGCGGTTGCATTATAAAAAGCATTGACGTAGTCCCACTTGGATAGGCGACCCGTCAATGCTTTTTCTATGAGTTGCAAATTTTACCGGACATTCCTGAGGCATGCTGGAAAGCTTAACTATTTACTGGACATTTCTATTAGCTTAGTAGACACTTTTAAGATTATAGTAGACAATCTCGGAAGTTCTCTAGACGTTTTTCTGGATTATTTAGACATGATTCGTGGTTATTGGACACGTGCCTCATTTATTAGAAAACCAGTTCAATAAATGCGGGATTATACTGGGTGGTCCTTAGCTGCATATTTGGGCTGACGCTTGGCCTGGTACGTATAGAAAAGGCCGATTAACACGAGTACGACGACAGCGCTGATAAGATATAATTGCTGGAATCCTGCTTTTGCTACCACTAATCCCCAAATGAAGGAGCCGGCAGCGATTCCGGTATCATAGAACATGAAGAAGGTAGCGGTCGAGTGTCCGCTTCGGGCAATTGGTGCTGATTGGACAGCCATAGTCTGGAAGCCTGGCAGAAGTGTCCCATAGCCGAGCCCGATAATAGCTGCGGAAACGAGCAGCATCCAGGCCGTACTAGTAAAACTGATAAACACCAGTCCGAAAGCGAAGATGAATAGACACGGGATAATGACAAACTTCGGTCCCTTGATGTCATAGGCCCTTCCTAAATATGGACGCGAGAGCAGCATGGCCATCGCGAAAACGAGGAAGAAATAACTGGCAGCCGATGATAGCCCAATTGTATTAGCATAAACGGACAGGAAGGAAAGGATGCTCGAATAAGATAATGCAGCCAGGCTGCTGATCAAGGCGATCGGCACTGCCTTTGTCTCGATCAAATCATGCAGAGATAATTTAAACGTGCCCGTTTTCCGGACCGCTTCGGTTGCTTGTGGTACCTTAACCAGAAAAGCAGATAGAGCTCCGCTGATCATAAATACACTTAACAGTATAAAAAGAACCTGGAATGGGGCGAACTGTAGTACCGAAAGGCCGATGAATGGGCCGACTACGACCGCTAGGTTCATAGCCATAGCGAAATATCCGATACCTTCACCACGGCGTGACTCGGGGACGACGTCAGCGGCAATTGCTCCGCTCACCGTCGTGAACAGGCCGAATGACAGGCCGTGAAACAGTCGCAGCCATAATAAAGGTATAAAATCCTTAATTCCTATATAAAGGAAGGTGGTCATTGTAAACACCATGATGCTGACGAATAATGTCTTCCTTTTGCCGATTACATCTATTAGTTTCCCTGAAAAAGGCCGGATGAGAATAGCTGCTGCTAACATGGCAGTGACCGTCAAGCCGCCCTGGGCTTCTGTTCCATTCAAATCCTGAATGACATAAATGGGTAGGGTGGTCAAAAGGGCGTAAAAAGCCAGAAAGACCGTGAATTGTGTCAACGAGATACTGATGAAACTCTTCGTCCAAATCGGTTCTCGCTTGCTTTGTTCCATGATGCATTACTCTCCTTCAGTGGCACCTAATTTCCTTAGTAGATGTTGTAAATGTTGGATTTCCTCGCTGGAAAGCGGGTGTGCCATTTCCTTTTCAACTTGATCGACCGCTTCATTGACAGCTGTAAACTTTTGTTTAGCGGCGTCCGTCATTTCGATGACGCGTTCCCGTTTATCCTCGCCTTGTTTCCTTTTAATCCAGCCGTTCTTTTCCATTCGCGATAACGTGCGAGTGACCGTAGGGGCTTCTACGTTCAAATACTTCCATATTGCTGTTTGCGTCATCGGGCCGAATTGATCCAGACAAAAAATAATGGACCATTGGGAGTGGTATAACCCATGGTCGCTCAATACGTTGTTCACTTCTTTTGTAATTAGTCTCACCCGTTGGTTCAATAAATGAAATAATTCGCGGGTTTCGGAATTAGTCAATGGATTCACCTCAATTATTTACCTAGCTAAGTAATTCATTGATTTAGTTTAACGCTTTTCATAAAAAATGTAAACAAAAAGAGAAGCTTCTCTTGTGAAAAAGAAGCTTCTCTGGCGTCACTTAAATAACTTGCGCATAATTTTTCCGGTCGCTTTTCCTGCTGTCCTTCTTCCGACTCTGCGGCCGATTTTTCCTTTCCGGACCGCATCGACATCGTTCCAAATCCGCAGTACTTTATAAATCGTGGATTTTACACTCACCAAGTTCTCTCCTTTCTGAATAGCGGAATTACGTATACTCTGATTACCCTAATAATATAACGGATGGCTTTGTTTTGAAAAGGTTATAAAAAATGGCAGCGCGTTAAGTTAGAAGAGTGCTGTGTCAGGACAGAATCTCACATTCTAATAAATAAAATAATAACAATATTATCCTGTTCTCTCCTTTTGAAGCAAATCAATAGAAGAATCCTTCTGTTATAAGGTATTTTGATAGATCGACATTCGAGTGGTGCTTTTTGTCCCATGAGTCAGGATATAGTATAGTTGAAATATACGGAAAATTTAAATTTCCAGGAGTTATAGAAGGTGAGAGGAGTCGACAAATGACCCAGCAACTGTCCTTATACGAACCAAAAATATCAGAAGTGATGAAAAATGTGAATAAAGTAATGGTAGGAAAAGAGGAGGTCACTCTCCTTAGTATGGTAGCGCTGTTGGCGAAGGGCCATGTCCTGTTGGAAGACGTGCCGGGGGTCGGTAAGACGATGCTGGTACGGGCGATTGCAAAATCACTGGATTGTGAATTTAAGCGGATTCAGTTTACACCTGATTTACTGCCATCTGATGTGACGGGTGTTTCTATTTATAACCCGAAAGAAATGGCGTTTGAATTCCGGCCGGGACCGATTTTAGGAAATGTCGTTCTGGCTGATGAGATCAATCGGACTTCACCGAAGACTCAGTCTGCCCTGCTGGAAGGTATGGAAGAGTCCAGCATAACGGTCGAAGGTTCGCCGGTACCATTGAAAGAACCATTCTTTGTCATGGCTACGCAGAATCCGATTGAATATGAAGGTACTTATCCATTGCCGGAAGCGCAGTTGGACCGGTTCCTGCTGAAATTGAATATGGGCTATCCGACTGCTCAGGAGGAACGTGAAATGCTGAGCCGTACGTCCGGGGACCATCCGTTAACAAAAATCCGGGCTGTGATGACAAAAGACGAACTTCTCGATATTCAAAACAGTGTGAAAGAGGTTTACGTCGATGATACGATCCGTCATTATATCGTGGATGTTGTGACAGCGACGCGGGACCATGATGGTGTCTACCTTGGAGTCAGCCCTCGTGGATCAATTGCCTTGATGAGAGCTGCGAAAGCTTTTGCGTTCATTCAGGATAGGGATTATGTCATTCCCGATGATATTAAATACTTAGCACCATTCGTCATGCCGCACCGGATCATTTTGACCTCTGAAGCGAAATTTGAAGGATATACAGCAGAGAGGATTACTGAAGAGATTCTGGAGCAGATTGCGATCCCGGTGCAAAGGAACAGGCATGAATGAAACGCCGGGTAAGCTTTGCGCTTAAATTATCGTTGATTGTGCTGCTGTTCGCAGTGATTTTTTCTTATGCCATGTTTCAGGGAGGCTTTGTCAGCTGGTTTTTGTTTGCTGCGCTTCTCCCCATTCTGATCTATATGCTGCTGCTTCTGCTCTATCCGCTTGATAATTGGAAAGCTTCCCGGCAGTTATCCAAACGGATTGTGCAAGCGGGAGAATCTGTGGATGTCGAAGTCACGTTGAAACGGCGGATGCCTTTCCCGCTTTTTTATTGTGTACTTGAAGAATATTTTCCTGTGTCATTAGCCAAAAGAGATACACACCTGGAGAAGTTCAAGTGGATGAACAACCCCGAGAACATGCAGATGGAAAGAGTGATGAAACGAGTCGCTTTTCCTTGGTTTCAACGCTCCATCCATTACCGCTATGAACTCGATCATATCCCGCGAGGGGAACATCATTTACGGGCGTTACGAATCAGAACAGGAGATTTTTTTGGATTTATTAAAAAAGAGCATGTGTTCGAATTGGATAACCTATTGGTAGCCTATCCTTATCGCCGCCAGCTGCAATTCAAAGAGCAGGCGTACAGCTATCAGCAGGGAGCCAGTCCCTCGTTATCTCTCAGCGATAATAATACAAGCATTGTCGCTGGTATTCGGGAATATATGCCTGGCGACCGTCTGCAGTGGATTGATTGGAAGGCGACAGCTCGTAAAGATGCGATTATGACGAAAGAGTTCGAGCAGGAGAAAAGCATCGATATGCTGGTGGTACTTGATGCCGGCAGCCATGCCTCGCGGAATATGATCGCTTTTGAAGGTGCTGTCGAATTGGCGGATTCGCTGCTGGCCAAGCTGCAAAAGAAATCATCGCAATTAATGCTGAAAACGTTGGCGGATCGTACGGCTTCATTTTCATTCCAGCTGAACAAAGCGCAGATGGATAATATCCGGCGGCACCTTTCCACCATCATGCCAGCGGAAAATCAAACATTTTCCAAACAATTAGCCCAGGAACAGCACAAGCTTCCGGCAGGGCTGATTACGATGGTAGTGACAACGAGCATGGATGAAGGTGTACTGGAAGCGCTCGTTCAAATGCAGCATAAAGCGAAGCGGGTGATTTTATTTTTCATTGCTCCTTCCACCCAGTTGACACCCGAAGTCAGGAAGTTGTTAAATCAGTTGGATTACCGGGGGGTCATGGTGAACGTATTGACAGAAGCCGAGCTGAGTAAGAAAGAATTCGAGGTGAAGGCATGAGAGGAGAAAACCAACAACAATTTTATTATCAGCTGATTCTCTACATTTGTGGGTTTCTGTTGTTTTGGGAATGGATGAGGCCGTTAGAGAAAGTTACGGATACGCAGAACATTACGGTTTTCATTATTTTTGCAGCCTTCAGCTTCTTCATATCTTTTTTACAGGTCAGCTGGTGGCTGTCGATGCCTTTAAAGCTGCTGGGACTTGTTTTTATTTTGGATGGACTGTTCCTTTATGAGCGATTATTTAGTAAAGAATGGTTCCTGATTATTTATCAGCAGTTCGCTTATAATATCGATCTCATTTTGAACCAGCAATGGGGAGACATGACGGCGTTCTTCCGGAGCTTCTTATTCCTTGTTCTGCTTTGGCTGATGAGCTACCTGCTGTATTTCTGGTTTGTCATTGCCAAACGTATTTTTCTGTTTGTACTCATGACATTCTTTGTCATCACGATCATGGATACCTTTACGGAATACAACGGGCAGTGGGCAATCGTCCGAACTTTCATTATTGCTATGATCGCTCTTGGGGTATCCAGTTTTTCGAGAGAAATGGAAAAAGAGGGGATTTCTTTCGGAGGTATGAAACGTCTTCACCGTTGGATTCTTCCGATGGCGGCAATCGTCTTGTTTTCGACCGCAGTCGGATATGCTTCTCCGAAGCCCGGGCCGCAATGGGCGGATCCTGTCCCATATATTGAAAGTGCAGTAGGTAACTCTGGCGGTAACGGACCAGGCGGTGGAAGCATTCAGAAGATCGGCTATGGTGAAAATGACTCCGAGCTTGGCGGTGCGTTCATGCGGGACGACACACCGGTTTTTCGGGTGGCAGCCAAGAAAGAAAGGTATTGGAGAGTAGAATCGAAGAATCATTATACCGGAAAGGGATGGGAGGATACCCTGGAAGAGGATATCAGGGTCGCTAATGGGGGCGATCTGGGAATCAGGACCTTTACCGATGAAGTAGAGACGGAAGAGCAATACTCGCTTGTCAATTTCAATGATGACGTGCGACTGAATAAACTGGTTTATCCGTATGGTGCAGCAGAGGTTGTATCTTATCCTGAGCAGTTTCAATTTCTTGTTCATCAGCCGACGGGCGAAGTAGAAACGCAAGTTAACCAGAAAGCCCGTCAAATCCCCGGCTACCGGATGCAAATCGACGTCCCTTCCTATGAATATGATCAACTACGAGAAGCGGGCGAGGACGACCCCCGGGAAATCCGTGATGAATACTTGCAGCTTCCTGATGATTTGCCAGGAAGAGTGGGAAATTTGACCGAGCAGATTATTAAAGATGAAGACAATCGTTATGATCGGGTAAAAGAAGTGGAGAATTACTTTTCAACGAGCGGTTTTGAATACAATACCGAAGACGTAGCTGTTCCAGGAGAGAGCGATGACTATGTCGATCAGTTCTTGTTCGAAACGCAGCAAGGATACTGTGATAACTTCTCGACCTCGATGGTAGTCATGCTTCGTTCTGTCGGCATTCCGGCTCGTTGGGTAAAAGGATTTACCGGAGGCGAATTGGAAGATACGGATATCGAACTGGAGGACGGGGACACCTATAACTTATACCAGGTGACAAATAACAATGCCCATTCCTGGGTGGAAGTACATTTTCCTGGAATCGGCTGGGTACCATTTGAGCCCACCAAAGGTTTCTCCAACCCGACAGACTTTTATGTAGATACGGACGATCTGGACAGCAGTTCTGATGAAGATAATTCCGAAGAAACAGACACGCCAGACACGGAATCTCCTAATCAGCAGCAGGAAATAGAGGAAGATTTTGATTCTGATGAAAGTGGCGCTGCTGCTTCGGAAGAGGGAGGTAACTTCTGGAATTATATTGGCTTAACTGCAGCCTTGGCAGGAATAGCTATTGTTTTGTACGTGACCCGATTCCGTTGGATGTCCGCCTTTTTGAAAAGGCGATACAAGCAAAGTGAAGATCCGGCTACTTATCAGAACGCCTACCATTATCTGTTGAAAGTTCTTGATAATAAAGGGCTGAAGCGGAAGCCGAACCAGACACTGCGGGAATATGCCAATGATGTGGACAGGCATTTCCAGACCAATGATATGAAAGTATTGACCCATCATTATGAACGGATGTTATACAGAAATGACCAGAAATCCGATCAATGGAGAAAGGTCACAGAATTATGGGAAAATTTAATCAACAAGGCATTGTCTTGATTCTTGCCATGTGGGTTGATAGAATTAATGAAAATTACACATGCTGCACCTTCATATATCCTCGATAATAGGGTTCGAGAGTCTCTACCGGGATGCCGTAAATATCCTGACTATGAAGGCAGATTTCCTTTTTTTTCAGTGGACTTCTGCCTTCCTGTGTTCAGGGGCAGAAGTCTATTTTATTACGGTGAGAAATTATAATTTCTGTATAAGCATGAAAGTGTAACAGAGACGAGGACTTTCGCCATAAGTGATGGCGGTGATCCGGGTGTTTCTAACATTACAAGGTTAAGCTTTGTGAAAAGGGAGCTGAAGATATGAAACAGTTCGATGATTTTATTCTAGTATTGGATTTCGGAAGTCAATACAACCAGCTGATTACAAGGCGGATCAGGGAGTTCGGTGTTTACAGTGAATTGCATTCCCATAAATTGACCGCTGATGAAGTGAAAGCGATGAATCCAACGGGAATCATCCTTTCAGGCGGACCGAACAGTGTCTATGGGGAAAATAGTTTTCGCTGCGACGAAGAGATTTTTGAACTGGGCATTCCTGTTCTTGGGATTTGTTATGGCATGCAGCTGATGACGCACCATTTTGGTGGTACGGTAGAACGTGCCAATGAACGAGAATATGGAAAAGCTGCGATTACGTTGAAAGAGCATGAACCTGTGCTGTTCAAAGATACCCCTCTTGTCCAAACAGTATGGATGAGTCACAGCGATAAGGTGATCGAATCTCCGCCAGGGTTCTCCACTGATGCTACCAGTCCTTCCTGTCCGGTAGCTGCAATCAGTGACGATGAACGGAAAATGTATGGCGTGCAGTTTCACCCGGAAGTACGCCATTCCGAATATGGCGATAACCTTTTGAAACAATTCGTGTTCGATGTTTGTAATTCTAAAGGCGACTGGACGATGGAAAACTTCATCGATATGGAAGTAGAAAAGATTCGTGAGCAAGTTGGTGACCAGAAGGTACTATGTGCACTAAGCGGTGGGGTCGATTCCTCTGTAGTGGCTGCCTTGATCAATAAGGCTATTGGTGACCAGCTGACGTGTATCTTTGTCGATCATGGACTCTTGCGGGAAGGGGAAGCCGACAGTGTCATGACCACCTTCCGTGATGGCTTCAACATGAACGTCATTAAAGTGGATGCCAAAGAGCGGTTCATGAGTAAACTGGCTGGCGTTTCTGATCCGGAGCAAAAGCGGAAAATCATCGGTAATGAATTCATTTATGTGTTTGATGATGAAGCAGCTAAGCTGAAGGATACTCACTTCCTTGCGCAAGGTACGCTTTATACGGATATTATCGAGAGTGGCACCGATACCGCACAGACGATTAAATCCCATCATAATGTTGGCGGGCTCCCTGAGGATATGCAGTTCGAATTGATCGAGCCATTGAATACGTTGTTCAAAGACGAAGTGCGTGTTCTAGGTTCAGAGCTGGGGGTTTCTGATGAAATCGTTTGGAGACAGCCGTTCCCCGGGCCAGGTCTGGCTATCCGTGTCCTGGGGGAAGTGACTGAGGAAAAGTTAAAGATTGTCCGTGAATCTGATGCTATCCTCCGTGAAGAAATCAGCAACGCGGGTCTTGATCGTGACATTTGGCAATACTTCACGGTACTGCCTAATTTCCGGTCTGTTGGTGTCATGGGAGATACACGTACCTATGATCATACCATCGGCATCCGGGCTGTCACTTCTGTTGATGGGATGACATCTGACTGGGCGCGCATTCCCTGGGATGTTCTGGAGAAGATTTCCACCCGTTGTGTCAATGAGGTCGAACATATCAACCGCGTCGTTTATGACATTACGAGCAAGCCGCCTGCTACGATTGAATGGGAATAAACGAACATTACCAAAATTTTAATATTAAATGTTCGTCTTTTTGATTGACAATTGTGAGGAAGGCTCGTACGATATAAGAGAAATAAATATAGTGATACCGTCGTATAAATTCGGGGATATGGCCCGAACGTTTCTACCAGGCTGCCGTAAATGGCCTGACTACGTTGGTGGATTGGACAGGCAGGGGAGATGTATATCTTTCTGCATGTTCGAATTCCCCGCGTCAGTTCAGCACTCCTGGAGAAATCCATGGAGTGCTTTTTTAATTACGACTGTTAAATATAGAGGGGGAGAATCACCATGAAGAAGTTTTTTAGATTTGAAGAATTGGGTACGAACTACCGTACCGAATTCATGGCGGGGATGACAACATTCCTGGCTATGGCTTATATTTTATTCGTTAACCCGGCTACTTTGGCCCTTGTAGGGGTTGAAGAGCTCCCAGAAGGCGTGACCCGTATTGACCAGGGAGCCGTATTTACTGCAACTGCGATAGCGGCTGCTATCGGTACATTAATTATGGGTGTGTTCGCACGTTACCCGATCGCTTTGGCTCCGGGTATGGGGCTGAATGCTTTCTTCGCTTACACGGTTGTTCTGGGGTATGGAATCCCATGGGAAACCGCGCTTGCCGGGGTGTTGGCATCTGGACTTATTTTTATCGTTTTAACGCTGACAGGACTTCGTGAACGAATCATTAATGCTATTCCAGCCAATTTGAAAATGGCTGTCGGAGCTGGTATCGGGTTGTTCATCGCCTTCATCGGTTTTCAGAGTTCCGGAATCATTCAGGCTAATGAAGCCACACTGGTCGAGCTGGGCGACTTGACCTCGCCGACTGTTCTGCTTGCTATCTTTGGGATTGTCGCATCGGTTATTCTGTTGTCACTGGGTATCAAAGGCGGAATATTTTACGGTATGATTCTGACGGCAATTGCTGGCATGGTCGTTGGGTTGATTGATCCTCCAAAAGGAGCCGGCGATGTTGTAGGCAGTGTACCAAGTGTCGCGCCTACTTTCGGACAGGCATTCATTCATTTTGGAGATATTTTCACCATAGAGATGCTCGTTGTTATTTTGACATTCTTGTTTGTCGACTTCTTTGATACTGCTGGTACATTGGTTGCTGTATCCACTCAGGCAGGTTTCATGAAAGATAATAAACTGCCACGAGCAGGTCGTGCGTTGTTATCTGACTCTGCTGCTACTGTGGTTGGGGCCGCGGTAGGAACATCGACTACTACTTCTTATATTGAATCGACAGCGGGTGTAGGCGCCGGCGGACGAACTGGTTTCACTTCCGTTGTAACGGCCGGCTTCTTCTTATTAGCGTTATGGTTCTCACCGCTGCTTGGAGTTGTGACGGCTGAAGTCACCGCTCCAGCATTGATTATTGTTGGTGTGTTGATGGCATCTTCTTTGAAAAATGTCGACTGGGATCAATTCGAAATTGCAGTTCCCGCCTTTTTCACTATTATCGCCATGCCACTGACGTATAGCATTGCAACAGGAATTGCTCTAGGTTTCATTTTCTATCCGATTACCATGATCATGAAAGGGCGAATCAAAGAAATCCACCCGATTATGTATCTGCTATTTGTGATTTTCATTCTTTACTTTATTTTCTTGTCATAAAGGTGATACCAAAATAACCAATGCTGCAACTTGGTCAGCATTGGTTATTTTATCAAATGGAGATCATTCTTCTTCCAGATTCGTAATTTGAATGCGGTTCTTTTGGTTGGCATCTGAAATTAGGCGGTAAAGCTGTACGACGAGCAGGCCCTGTTTATAGGATGCCTGGATTTTATCGCTGCGGACCGGATAGGGCAGGTCGACTTGGCGGTCGAATGTGCCTTCCATGATTTCGCCTTTTACCTGCTGGCCGCCTTTTTGGTTGATCTCGACGATGCCTCTGATTTCCAGGGTGGCGTGGTTCACGTAGACATCCACCTTATTCAAATCTTTTAAACCTGGAATGCTAAAGATACAAAGCAATTCATTATCGTATTGATATAAATTCATTTGGGGCAGCGGGGGCTTGACCAGTCCTTCAAAATCTCCCCAGAAATCATGGCCGAAAAAACGATCTAAATTCTTTTTCCAATCATCGAATTGATTCATAGCAATTCCACCCTCTACCTTAAAATGTAAAAAAGTTATTGTGCAGACGATTCTTCCTGTTATATAGTGTATGCATATCTTTCACCCGTGTGAATGCCTATAGCTGCAGGGGAGATGATAAGCTATAAAGGTTTGGAGGGGCTGCCATGCTGGATAATGCTTTGGTTATGATCGCTATCATCCTGATCATCAACATTGTATATGTCTCCTTTTTTACGATCCGGATGATTCTGACGCTGAAAGGACAACGTTACTTAGCAGCTTTTATCAGTATGTTTGAGATTGTTGTGTATATCTTAGGTTTAGGGTTAGTGTTGGAAAACCTCGATCAGATTCAGAACGTCATCGCCTATGCGGTCGGGTATGCACTTGGTGTCATTGTCGGGATGAAAATTGAAGAAAAGCTCGCACTTGGCTACATTACGGTGAATGTCATTTCCTCAAGCCCGGACATCGAGTTTACGCGTAAGCTTAGAGATAAGGGCTACGGGGTAACGAGCTGGTTTGCTTATGGAATGGAAGGAGACCGGCTTGCTATGCAGATCCTGACACCGCGCAAGTATGAATTGAAATTATACGACACAATTCGTACGCTTGACCCGAAAGCATTCATCATCGCTTATGAACCCAAACAGATCCACGGTGGGTTCTGGGTCAAGCAGGTGAAGAAGGGAAGGTTGAGCAATGGCGAAAAGCAAAAAAATGCGCTTTGAAGTCCACGAAGGCGAAACAATCGATCATTGCCTGGATCGTATGAAAAAAGAAGGCTACACCCCGGTTCGACGAGCAGAAGAACCGATCTTCCAGGAAGTGAATCGAGACGGTGAGAAAACCTATGAGCCGGTTGGAAGAAAGATTGTCTTTCAAGCGGTTAAAAGCGAACAATAATTTCTATAGAGTTTTACAATGTTCGTTTTTGGCGTTGACAGTCCTTTGGGGAAATTGTTATGATGAACATAGTTAATTGAATAAAGCACCCTCATATAAGACGGGAATATGGCCCGTTCGTCTCTACCCGGTAACCGTAAATTGCTGGACTATGAGGAAGATGAACCATTGCTGTACAGCGATGGTTGTGTTCGGTATCCGCAAAAAGCGTCTGCCCATCTTCTCTCATAGTGGAGAAGGTGGTGCAGGCGCTTTTTAAGTTATTAGTGCGGGCGCGAGAATCCGAATAAAGGCGCTAAAAAATTGAAAAGAGCGCGGAAAACAAAATTGTTGCGCGAAAACAGCTGTTAACTGCGCGAAAATACTAAATTAGGCGCGAAACCGTAATTTTAATGAAAAGAGGGGTTCGATGGCTCAGGTAGGAGTAATTATGGGAAGCATCTCCGATTGGTCGACGATGCAGCATACATGTGAAGTGCTGGATGAACTTGAAATAGCCTATGAAAAAGAAATCATTTCCGCTCACCGGACGCCGGAAGATATGTTCCGCTATGCTGATGAAGCGAGAGGGAAGGGCTTGAAAGTGATTATTGCCGGTGCTGGCGGTGCCGCCCACCTTCCGGGCATGGTTGCTGCAAAGACGACGCTTCCGGTCATTGGGGTCCCGGTGGAATCCAAGTCCCTCAAAGGGATGGACTCCTTATTATCAATTGTTCAAATGCCTGGCGGTGTCCCGGTCGCGACCGTAGCTATCGGAACATCAGGGGCTAAGAATGCCGGACTTTTGGCAGCAGAAATACTGGGAAGCTTTGACGTATCGATTGCTGACAAACTAGCAGACTATCGATCCCGTATGAAAGAAAAAGTCGAAGAAATGAGGAGTGAGCTCCATGACAGTTAGACTCATCCCGGGTCAGACAATTGGAATATTAGGTGGTGGACAGCTCGGACGGATGATGGCTGTAGCGGCAAAACATATGGGTTATCGAGTCGCCGTCCTCGACCCGAAACCGGATTGTCCGTGTGCCCAGGTTGCAGATTACCATATCGAAGCAGCCTATGATGATTTTGAGGCAGCCCGGAACCTTGAAAACATCAGCGATGTAATCACCTATGAGTTTGAAAATGTCGATCTAAATGTGGCCGATATGCTCGAAAAAACCGGAAAGTTGCCGCAAGGAGCCCTGCCTTTAGAAATCACGCAAAATCGACAAAAAGAGAAACAAATCGCTGTCGAAACAGGGTTGAATGTGCCGAATTACGAGATTGTTCAAACGTTTGATCAAGTAAAAACAGCCGTTCAGTCGATCGGATACCCGGCGATCATCAAGACGATTACCGGGGGATATGACGGAAAAGGTCAGGTTAAGCTGAATAAGGAAGAGGACCTGGCGGAAGTGGAAAACTTCATCGCACCAGATTCTACTTATATTATCGAAGCCTTCATCGATTTTCAAAAAGAAATATCCGTGGTGTTCACGCGTAGCCAAACCGGAGAAATAACGTATTTTCCTGTGGCTGAGAACACTCACAATAACCAGATCCTCCACCGGACCCAGATCCCGGCAGCAATCAACGATAACGTGGCAGCGAAGGCTAAGGCGGCTGCAAAGCTATTAGCAGAGCATTTGCAAGTGGTCGGCACCTTCACTGTCGAACTTTTTGTGAAAGATGACCAGGTGTTTGTCAATGAAATGGCGCCACGACCACATAACTCCGGTCATTACACGATTGAAGCGTGCAATGTCTCGCAGTTCGAACAGCATGTACGGGCGATTTGCGGACTGCCACTTTTAAAAGTCCAATCGTTTCCGGCAGCTGTCATGCTCAACATTCTTGGGAAGCATCGGGAGGAACTCTTTGAAAACCTTGCCCGTATTCAGGACTTTCACCTTCATGATTACGGGAAAGAAGAAGCGAGGCCGGAGAGAAAGATGGGTCATATCACGATAGTTGGCACAAGCTTAGATGAAATTTTTCAACGGATGGAAGAAAATCAGCTTCCCACATGGTAAAGTGTTGGGTGGGACAGTTTTAGGAGGAGTAACATGATTGATCGTTACACACGTCCAGAAATGGGAGCCATCTGGACAGAAGAAAACAAGTACAAAGCCTGGCTTGAAGTCGAATTGCTTGCCTGTGAAGCTTGGAGTGAGCTTGGCATCATTCCAAAAGAAGATGTCGAGAAGCTGCGCC
Source organism: Thalassobacillus sp. B23F22_16 (assembly GCF_043496955.1). Lineage (NCBI taxonomy): Bacteria > Bacillati > Bacillota > Bacilli > Caryophanales > Bacillaceae > Thalassobacillus > Thalassobacillus sp. B23F22_16. Next base: position 60,850 of record NZ_JBIEKD010000017.1, read on the forward strand.
AGCATGCATCGTTCGATATCGAGCGCATCTATGAAATTGAAAAAGAAACACGACATGATGTCGTTGCCTTTACTCGCGCGGTTTCCGAAACCGTAGGTGAAGAGCGGAAGTGGGTGCATTACGGTCTCACTTCCACAGATGTCGTGGACACCGCCCTTTCTTACTTATTGAAGCAGGCGAACGAAATCATCCGCAAAGATCTGGTCAGCTTTATCGATATCCTGGCAGATAAAGCCCTGGAGCATAAGCACACTGTCATGATGGGACGCACCCACGGCGTCCATGCGGAACCGACCACATTCGGTCTGAAGCTTGCGCTTTGGTATGAAGAGATGAAGCGGAACCTGGAACGTTTGGATCTTGCCATCGATCATATCGAAGTCGGAAAGCTATCCGGAGCAGTCGGTACCTATGCGAACATTGATCCTTTTGTAGAAGAATATGTTTGCCGTAACCTCGGTTTGAAGGCGGCACCCGTGTCAACGCAGACGTTGCAGCGTGACCGCCATGCTCACTATGTTTCTACATTAAGCTTGATCGCCACTTCCATTGAAAAAATGGCAGTCGAAATCCGCGGCCTGCAAAAAACGGAAACACGTGAAGTGGAAGAGTTTTTTGCTAAAGGTCAGAAAGGCTCGTCAGCAATGCCGCACAAGCGGAACCCGATCGGTTCGGAAAATATGACAGGCATGGCCCGTGTCATTCGCGGTGAAATGATGACGGCGTTTGAGAATGTCGCCCTTTGGCATGAGCGGGACATTTCCCATTCATCAGCGGAACGTGTCATTTTGCCGGATGCAACGATTGCCATCAATTATATGTTGAACCGGTTTGGCAGTATCGTCAAAAACTTGACGGTATTCCCGGAGCAGATGAAAGCCAATATGAAGAAAACGTACGGGCTTATCTTCTCTCAACGGGTACTGCTGACCCTGATTGATGAAGGCATGGTTCGTGAAGAGGCTTATGACCTGGTCCAGCCAAAAGCAATGGAAGCCTGGGAGAAAGGGATTCCATTCCGTGAATTGATTGAAGCAGACGAAAAAATTACATCAACACTGTCCCCTGAACAAATCGAACAATGTTTTGATTACACCCATCACTTGAAAAACGTGGATCGTATTTTCGAACGGATTGGATTGTAGTCAGCAGGAGGGGAGGGGCATCGTATGTTCCTCCTCTTACTTTTACTAAAACGAGGTGTTCTAAAAATGAAAGGCTCCCTATTATATGAAGGCAAAGCAAAGAAAGTCTATCATGTGGAAGGCAAACCGGAACAACTAGTCCTCTCCTATAAAAACGATGCTACTGCTTTTAATGGAAAGAAGAAGGATCAATTTGAAGGTAAAGGCCGCTTGAATAACTTGATTACCAGCCGAATTTTCGAACATTTACATCAGCAGCATATTCCCTCGCATTTTTTGAAAGCACTGAATGATAATGAACAACTTGTACAAAAAACAACAATCATTCCACTTGAAGTGGTTGTTCGTAACATTGCCGCAGGAAGCCTGACAAGGCGCCTGGCGATACCGGAAAAAACAGTGCTACAACCTCCTATTATCGAACTTTTTTATAAAAACGATGACCTCGATGATCCGCTCATCAATGATGATCATGCGAAACGGTTAGCGAATGTGACCGAGCATGATCTGGACAAAATCAAAATTCTCGCACTTAAGATCAATGAAATATTGAAACGGTTATTTAAACAGACAGATTTGGAGTTAGTGGATTTCAAATTGGAATTCGGACGCTTGAATGACGGCACCATCGTCCTGGCTGATGAAATATCGCCAGATACCTGCCGTCTTTGGGATGCAGCAACTGGAGAAAAGATGGATAAGGATGTCTTCCGGGAAGATATCGGCGATTTAATCGCAACCTATGAAACTATTTTACAACGACTGGAGGAGAGCATATGCGCAAAGTAAAAGTTTATATCACATTGAAAGAAGGGGTTCTGGATCCTCAAGGGAAGGCTGTCAAAAACTCTCTCAACACCTTAGATTTCGGCAGCGTAAATGAGGTAAGGGTCGGAAAGTATATGGAAGTCATGATGGAAGAATCCGAGAACCTGGAAGCTCAGGTGGAAGAAATGTGCGATAAGCTGCTTGCCAACCCAGTCATTGAAGATTATTCCTACGAGATTGAGGAGGTTATCGCGTGAAGTTCGCCGTTGTTGTATTTCCAGGCTCCAATTGTGACCGGGACATGTATCATGCCGTTAAAGAAGGATTGAACGAAGAGGCGGACTTAGTCTGGTATCTGGACGCTGATTTATCCTCTTATGATGCGATTTTGCTTCCAGGGGGCTTTTCCTACGGTGACTATCTCCGTTCTGGATCAATCGCTTCCACATCTCCTATTGTTCAGCAAATCAAAAAAGCGGCCGCTGACAAAAAGCCGGTCTTAGGGGTTTGCAATGGGTTTCAGATTTTACTGGAGTCCGGTCTTTTGCCAGGTGCCATGCTTGCAAATCGTGATTTGAAATTCATGTGTCACCAGGAAGAATTACGTGTGGAAAATAATAAGACGATGTTCACTTCTGAATACCAAAAAGACGGACTGATCCATCTGCCGATTGCCCACGGGGAAGGAAATTATTACTGTGACGATGCTACTTATCAACAACTGAAGGATAATGAACAGATTGTTTTTACGTACACGAATAATCCTAATGGCTCGACAGGGGATATCGCAGGTATCGTTAATGAAACAGGAAATGTACTGGGGATGATGCCTCACCCGGAACGCGCGATCGAAAGTCTGCTCGGAAATGCGGACGGACTTCGTTTGTTTCAATCCATTTTGACGTATTGGAGGAATAATCATGCCATCCATGCTTGAAATCAGTCCAGAAGAAATTGAACATAATCGAATATACGCAGAAATGGGGCTCAGCGACCAGGAATATAAACAGGTTGTAAGCCTGCTGGGCAGACGTCCGAATCATACGGAAATCGGGTTATTTTCGGTGATGTGGTCCGAGCATTGCAGCTACAAAAACTCTAAGCCTTTGCTAAAAAAGTTTCCTACAGAAGGCCCGCAAGTATTGCAGGGGCCTGGGGAAGGTGCCGGCATTATTGATATCGGCGATGAGCAGGCTGTCGTTTTCAAAATTGAAAGCCATAATCACCCCTCAGCCGTTGAACCATACCAAGGGGCGGCGACAGGTGTCGGAGGTATTATTCGCGACGTGTTTTCCATGGGAGCCCGTCCGATTGCTCTGTTGAATTCACTAAGGTTCGGCTCGTTGAAACATCCGAGAATCAAATATCTGTTTGAGGAAGTCGTACGGGGGATTGCCGGCTATGGCAACTGTGTCGGCGTTCCAACAGTCGGAGGAGAAGTCCAGTTTGACGATGCTTATGAAGGAAATCCCCTTGTCAATGCCATGTGTGTCGGACTGATTGATCACAAAGACATTCAAAAAGGGATTGCAGCCGGAGTCGGAAACACGGTCATGTATGTTGGAGCTAAAACAGGGCGTGACGGCATACATGGTGCTACCTTTGCTTCCGAAGAATTATCCGAAGAAGCAGAAAGTAAGCGCCCATCAGTCCAGGTCGGTGACCCATTCATGGAAAAACTGTTGATTGAAGCGTGTCTGGAAGTCATCCATCATGACGCCCTTATCGGGATGCAGGATATGGGAGCGGCGGGGCTGACATCGTCCGCCAGCGAGATGGCAAGTAAAGCCGGTACAGGAATGGAAATGAATTTGGATCATATTCCGCAGCGGGAGCTGAATATGTCGCCATACGAGATGATGTTGTCGGAATCTCAGGAGCGGATGCTGCTGGTCATTGAAAAAGGACGCGAGCAGGAGATCCGTAAGATTTTCGAAAAGTACGACCTGGAAGCAGTAGCAGTCGGGGAAGTCATTGAGGAGCGTCGCTTCCGTTTATTCCATAAAGGAGAGGTGGCTGCGGATGTCCCTGTAGACGCTTTGGCAGAAGATGCCCCTGTCTATCGTCAGCCATCCTGTGTACCGGAATATTTTAAAGAATTTCAGGCGATGGAAGATTATCAGCCTACCATTGAAGACTATGAAAAAACCTTGATTGACCTCTTAAAGCAGCCGACAATTGCCAGTAAGGAATGGGTCTATGACCAGTATGATTCCATGGTGCAGACGAATACGGTAGTCACCCCGGGTTCTGATGCAGCTGTGCTTCGTGTTCGTGGTACAAAGAAAGCACTCGCGATGACGACGGATTGTAATTCTCGCTACATCTACCTTGACCCGGAAATGGGCGGTAAGATTGCTGTAGCAGAAGCCGCTCGGAATATCGTCTGTTCAGGTGCCCGTCCGCTAGGTCTGACCGACGGTTTGAATTTCGGCTCTCCGGAAAACCCGGAAATTTTCTGGCAGATGGAAAAAAGTGTCGATGGTATGAGTGAAGCTTGTGAGCAGCTTGAAGCACCGGTCATCAGTGGGAATGTATCGCTTTACAACGAATCGTATGGGAAAGCGATATACCCAACGCCGATTGTAGGGATGGTCGGTCTCATCGAAGATACGGCCCACATCACACGTTCCGATTTCCAGCGGTCCGGGGACTTGATTTATGTGATTGGAAAAGCACAGGCGGAATTCGGCGGGAGCGAGCTGCAAGGCATATTGGAAGGTCGTCATTTTGGCAAACCTCCTCATATCGATTTAGAGGTGGAAAAAAAGCGCCAGAGCCATTTGCTGACTGCCATCCAGGCAGGGGTTGTCCAATCGGCGCATGATATTTCTGAAGGTGGGTTGGCAGTGGCACTGGCAGAGAGCCTGTTTGCACAGGAGTTTGGTTGTAAAGTGGAGTTAGAAGGAGATACAGCGGCAGAGCTTTTCGCTGAAACACAATCCCGATTCATTATCTCAGTGAGTCCTGAAAAACAGAAAGAATGGGAGCAGTTAATGACCGAGGCAGTTCTTATCGGGCGCGTAATAGATGATGGGGAATACCGTTTAAACGTCAACGGTCAGCCGATCATTCATACGGTGACGAATAAATTGAAGGACGCCTGGAAAGGAGCCATTCCATGCTTGGTGAAATCAAAGGCCTGAATGAAGAATGTGGCATCTTTGGTGTATGGGGACATGAAGAGTCAGCGCAGATTACGTATTACGGGCTCCATGCCCTACAGCATCGCGGCCAGGAAGGAGCCGGCATTGTCGTCAGTGACGGAGAAGAGTTGAAACTGGCCAAAGGGCTTGGGTTAGTAAACGATGTATTCAAACAGGATATGCTGGATAATTTAGAAGGCCATGCCGCACTTGGCCATGTCCGTTATGCAACACAAGGTGGCGGAGGTTATGAAAATGTCCAGCCGCTATTATTTCGCTCGCAAAAAAGCAGCATGGCGCTTGCTCATAACGGAAACCTCGTCAATGCTCAGGCGCTGAAAATGCAGCTGGAAGCGCAGGGAAGCATTTTGCAGACGACCTCCGATACCGAGGTGATCGCTCACTTGATTAAACGGAGCGGCCACTTAAATATGGAAGAGGCATTAATACAAGCCCTTACAATGATTAAAGGGGCTTACGCATTTGCTGTCATGACGGAAAAGCAATTATTTGTCGCTCAGGATCCGCGCGGCTTGCGGCCGTTATCGATCGGCCGGATCGGCAGTGCTTATGTCGTCGCTTCAGAAACTTGTGCGTTTGATGTCGTCGGAGCGGAACATGAACGGGACGTTGAGCCGGGAGAGTTATTGGTCATCGATGAAAACGGCATCGAATCGAAGCGGTTTTCTGCACCGATTCAACGGACACTATGTTCCATGGAGCACGTCTATTTTTCCCGTCCAGACAGCAATCTCGATGGCATCAACGTCCACGCATCAAGAAAGCGGATGGGGAAAGTCCTTGCTGATGAAGCACCGGTAGAAGCGGATGTCGTCACCGGTGTGCCTGATTCCAGCATATCCGCGGCAATCGGTTATGCAGAAGCTTCGCGAACCCCATATGAACTCGGTTTGATAAAGAACCGTTATGTCGGCAGGACATTTATTCAGCCATCCCAGGAGCTGCGGGAGCAGGGTGTGAAAATGAAACTGTCCGCCGTTCGCGGTATTGTCGAAGGGAAGCGTGTCGTCATGGTCGATGACTCTATCGTCCGGGGAACAACCAGCCGCAGAATCGTAAGGCTTTTAAAAGAAGCGGGAGCTACGGAAGTCCATGTCCGGATTGCATCACCACCGATAAAGAATCCTTGTTATTACGGCATTGATACTTCTACAGAGGGTGAACTGATTGCGGCTAATCACAGTCTGGAAGAAATGCAGGAGATCATCGGAGCTGACAGCCTTGCATTTTTATCTGTGCAAGGGTTGGAGGATGCCATCTACCAGGATGGCCAATCCCTCAACCACGGTCCCTGTGCCGCCTGTTTCACAGGCAACTATCCGACAGAAATCTATCCAAATACAGTGCCGCCCTACGTCAAAGCTTAGTAGTCAAAATACAAAAAAGTGAGGGTTCATAATGAGCGAGCAATATAAACAAGCAGGTGTCGACGTTGAAGCAGGTTATCAGGCAGTTGAACAAATGAAAAAGCATGTGACACGCACATTACGTCCGGAAGTAGTCGGCGGTCTTGGTGCTTTTGCAGGTATATTCGATATCAGTCAATTCAATTACAATCATCCCGTACTAGTCACTGGCACGGATGGCGTCGGTACAAAGTTAAAGCTGGCATTCGAGATGGAAAAACATGATACCATCGGTCAGGATGCTGTGGCGATGTGTGTCAATGATATTGTAGCTCAAGGGGCAGACCCATTATTTTTCCTTGATTATATCGCTTGCGGAAAAAACAACCCGGATCAAGTGGAACAGATTGTCAAAGGAATCGCTGATGGTTGTGAAGCTTCCGGTTGTGCTTTGATTGGCGGCGAAACAGCGGAGATGCCTGGGATGTATGAGCCAACAGAATATGACCTTGCAGGATTTGCTGTTGGAATTGCTGAAAAGGAAGAGCTGATTACCGGAGAAGATATCCGTCCTGGCGATGCGGTTATAGGCCTTGCTTCTTCTGGAGTCCATTCCAACGGTTTCTCATTAGTGCGGAAGATCATAGCAGAACAAAATTTAAACCTGAATGACTCCTATCCGGGACTACGGGAACCTCTGGGGGAAGTCCTTCTAACACCGACCAGGTTGTATGCCAATCAAGTGCAAATCATGAAAAAACAATCGACCCTAAAGGGCGTTGCACATATTACCGGCGGTGGATTCTATGAAAACATCCCGCGCGCATTGCCGGATGGGTTTGGCGTTGAAATTGACCGCAACACCTGGAAACAGCCGGATATATTCCCTTTCCTGCAGCAGCAGGGCAGCTTATCTGATGAGGAAATGTATGGTGTATTCAATATGGGTATCGGCATGGTCGTCATCATATCGGAAGCGGTCAGGGAAGAAGTCATGAACCACCTGGAACAGGCTGGTGAAACTGCTTATCACATTGGTATGGTTACGGCGCAGGAAGGGATTCAATGGCTATGATAAAGGCTGCCGTTTTTGCTTCAGGTACAGGTAGTAATTTTGATGCGATTGTAAAGGCTTCAGAGGCAGGCGACATTCCTTGTGATATCCAGCTGCTTGTCTGCGACCGAAGGGATGCTGGAGTTATTAAAAAAGCCGAACAGAAAAATATCGACACATTCGTGTTCTCCCCAAAAGAATTTGACGGAAAGGATGCGTATGAACGTCAGATTCTATTAGAATGTAGAGAGCGGGGGATAGAATGGATATTTCTTGCCGGGTACATGCGTTTAATCGGTCCAGTCCTGCTCGAACCATTTAAGAACCGGATCATCAATATCCATCCCTCACTTTTGCCTGCTTTCCCCGGCAAAGATGCGATCGGCCAGGCTTTTGAAAAGCAAGTGAAGGTGACAGGGGTGACCATCCATTATATTGACGACGGGATGGATACCGGTCCGATCATTGAACAGGAAGCTATCCGTATATCGGCGAAAGATACGAGAGAAACGCTGCAGCAAAAAATCCAGGCAGTTGAACATTCCCTATATCCTAAAGTGATCCAATCATTATTAGTCGAGGAGGAAGTATATTGAGTGAGAAGAAACGAGCATTATTAAGTGTTTCCGATAAATCAGGTCTGGCCGATTTTGCAAAGAAGCTAGTAGAGAGTGGATATGAACTGGTATCTACCGGAGGGACGAAAAAAGCCATCGAGGAAACTGGTATCCCGGTGCTTTCTGTTAGTGATGTAACGAACTTTCCGGAGATTATGGACGGTCGTGTCAAAACGCTGCATCCTGCTGTCCATAGTGCGCTGTTAGCGAAACGGGACAACGAAGTACACATGGATCAGCTTCGCAAGTTAGAGCTCGATACGATCGATATGGTAGTCGTCAACCTGTATCCATTCCAGAAAACGATCGCGAAGCCTGATGTTACAGAAGAGGATGCGATTGAGAATATAGATATCGGAGGACCTACCATGCTGCGCGCGGCAGCTAAGAACTTCCAGGACGTCATTGTTGTCGTTGATCCGTCAGATTATGACATGGTTGCTGAAGGATTGCAAAATGACGGACTTAGTGTCGATGTACGCAAACGTCTTGCCGGTAAAGTTTATCGTCATACTGCCAATTATGATGCGGCGATCGCAGCGTACTTTACAGAGATGACCGAAGATGATTATCCAGAAACCTACACCGCTACTTTTGAAAAAGTCCAGTCGCTTCGTTATGGCGAGAATCCTCATCAGACAGCGGCCTTTTATAAGCAGGCGAATGCGGAAGGTGCGTCGCTTGCCAATGCAAAGCAGCTGAACGGGAAAGAGCTTTCCTACAATAATATTCAGGATGCCAATGCTGCTCTTGAAATCGTGCAGGAATTCAAGAAGCCAGCAGCTGTCGCAGTCAAACATATGAATCCTTGTGGGGTTGGAACAGGAAGCGGCCTGGCAGAAGCATACCAGAAAGCTTACGAGGGAGATCCGGTTTCTATCTTCGGAGGAATTGTTGCCGTTAATCAGGAAGTGGATATCGTTACTGCTGAAAAGATGAAAGAGATTTTTCTGGAAATCATCATTGCTCCGAAATTCAGTAAGGAAGCATTAGAAGTGCTCACCACGAAGAAAAACCTGCGCCTGCTGGAAGTGGATATCGCGAAGCCGGACAAGGCAGCTCAAAAACTTACTTCTGTCAGCGGCGGGCTGCTGGTCCAGGATGCCGATACGGGAAGTATCGATGGCGTAGAGTTAAAGGCAGCGACCGATCGTGAACCGACAGCCCAGGAATTAGAAGATTTGAAATTAAGCTGGCAGGTTGTCAAACACGTGAAGTCTAATGCGATCGTTGTCGCTAAAGCAGATCAGACGCTTGGGATTGGTGCTGGCCAGATGAATCGTGTCGGTGCAGCCAAAATCGCATTTGAGCAGGCAGGAGAAAAAGCGAAAGGTGCTGTGATGGCTTCGGATGCTTTCTTCCCTATGCCGGACACCGTAGAAGCAGCTGCCGAATCTGGTATCACCGCTATCATCCAGCCTGGCGGTTCGAAACGTGACCAGGACTCCATTGACGCCTGTAATAAGCATGGAATCGCGATGGTGTTTACTGGTATGCGTCATTTCAAACATTAATTCAGACGGGAGTGGAAAGCGATGGATGTATTAGTAATCGGTCGAGGCGGTCGGGAGCATAGCCTTATCCAGAAAATCCATGAAAGCCCTCAGGTGGAGAAAGTCTTTGCAGCTCCTGGGAATGGCGGCATGGAAACTTTAGCGGAACGGGTTGCCTTGAATGAGACAGATAGCGAGGCATTGGTGCAGTTCGCTAAAGAAAATGATATCGCCCTTACCATTGTCGGACCAGAAAATCCGTTGACGGCTGGCATCGTAGATGTCTTCCAGCATGCCGGACTAGCTGTTTTTGGTCCTAATCAAGCGGCTGCCCAAATAGAGGGAAGCAAGCACTTTGCCAAGGCGCTGATGGAGAAATACGAAATTCCGACAGCTGCCTATCGTGTGTTTACAAATCCTGACACGGCAAAAGCGTATGTAAAAGGTCAAGGGGCGCCCATTGTCATCAAAGCGGATGGATTAGCTGCCGGTAAAGGGGTAGTGGTCGCAGAAACTGTAGAAGAAGCCGAGCAAGCGGTGGAAACGATGTTAATCGATCATAAGTATGGCGAAGCCAGCAAGGAAATCGTCATCGAAGAATTTCTGCAAGGGGAAGAGTTTTCACTCATGGCTTTTGTCAATGGAGAAGAGGTTCATCCATTGCTTCCATCGCAGGATCATAAACGAGCATTTGATGGCGATCACGGTCCCAACACAGGCGGCATGGGGGCTTACGCTCCAGTACCATTTTTATCAGAACAGGACATCGATACAGCTGTGGCTGCTATATTGAAACCCGCCGCCAAAGCGATGGCAGCAGAGGGTACACCATTCACAGGAATCCTTTACGCCGGGCTGATTCAAACACAGGATGGACCAAAAGTTATCGAATTCAATGCCAGATTCGGAGACCCGGAAGTCCAGGTCGTCCTGCCGCTTCTTCGCAATGACCTGATACAGGTGATAAACGATGTTCTTGAGGGAAAGGACCCTCAGCTGCAATGGAAACAAGGCTATTGTGGTGGTGTCGTTGTAGCTTCTGAAGGATATCCTGGCAGTTATGAAAAAGGGAAGCTGCTGCCGGCATTGAACATGGAAGAGAATGTAACCATCGTGCATGCCGGCACGCAAAAGCAGGGGGACAGCTTTGTCTCAGATGGCGGGCGTGTCCTGCTTGTACACGCTGTTGCGGATACATTAGATGAAGCGATGAACACGGTTTACCAGAACCTTGAAGTGTTCCAGGGTTCTTCGGATTTTTTCTATCGTACGGACATAGCTGGTCGGGTCTTACGTTCTGCGCTTGTTCATAAAAACAAATAATAGCGCGATAATACTCCCGATAATGACCGCCAGGACAAATGTCGTATCCGTTAAATATTCCATTATGTTCATGTGACGCTCCACTCCTTTCTAAAATAAATTCTATTTTTAATTCGACAGCTTTTGCTGAAGATTGGTTTCGTTACTTTTAAGGGGAGAAAATGGGGACTGGGAAATAGCTCGCTTTCCGCGGGGAAGACGGCAAGCCTCCTCGAGCTAAAGCTCTGCGGGGTCTCGCCAGTCTATCCTTTCCCGCAGGAGTCTCGCCATTTCCCAGTCCCCATTACTATAAATAAAGTAACGAAACCATCTTTTTAAAATTATATTTAGGGGATTATGCAACAGGTCACTACTATGAGTTATTGTACCAACCTGTTCGGAAAAGAATTGAATCATTTACGAAGGCACTTTATGGTAAAGGGGCGGAGGGAAACGGTGAGACTCCTGTGGGATATGCGGGATCGCTGAGGCCCCGCAAGGCGGAGCCTGAGGAGACTCAGCACACGCCCACGGAAAGCGAACCGTTTTCCGGAGCCCCTAAACCCGTACATATTTTCTAAATAAAGTGTTCGAATTTACAGTCCTTTATTTGCAATCACCAAATTTGTTTAAGAACAAACGGCTGGCCCGGAAGTCTGTATCGGACTTACTAAGGGGCAGCTTTTTGTTATGGTTTCATAATACCTAAAAAGCAGGGCTGGTATTATGAAGGGTTGATGGCTTGGTCTCTTTCTTGCTGGTCATCTTCTTGCATCGTTTGCTGTACGAGTGCAGTGACTGGACAAAAGCGGACAATTCCTTCCGCAACCTTCATCGCTCCGATGATGATCCATAGCACATTTGTCTCCGAGTACGGGCGTTTCAAGGCGCGGATGGTGCAAAAACTTAACATTGTAAATCCGGCGGTAATCCTTACTAAAGCATTTAAAATGCCGATATTAGGTTTGATACGTCTGAACATAATGAACAAGCTCCTTTACTGTCATATTTTTGTCAAATAATACTTCAAAACGTTACTGCGTGAAAACGCTTCCTGTGTTAAGATAGAAAGAAACTCCAAATTGGGGGAAGGACAATGAATGAAAATCGTTTTCGCTGGCGCAATCGGCAGCTTAGGGAACACGCTGCTATCATCGATGGAAAACTAGCGCCTACTAAAGTAATCACAAACGCAACTTATTTGAATGTATATATGAAACAATGGATGGAAGGAAATATATGGATTGACGATGACCGGATCGTTTATGTTGGCGAAGCTATGCCGGACAATACAGACGGGACGGAAATGATTGACGCTTCGGAAAGTTACATCGTCCCAGGGTATATTGAGCCCCATTCGCACCCATTCCAACTATATAATCCCCAAAGCCTGGGGCTTTATGCAGCTCAGACAGGGACCACAACCCTGATTAATGACAACTTGATGTGGCTTTTTTTATTGGACGAAAAGAAAGCGTTTTCTTTACTGGAAGAATTCGTAGAATTGCCTTGTTCCATGTTCTGGTGGGGGCGTTACGATTCACAATCCGTACTGCAGGAAACCGATCAGGAGGAATTCCAGGAAAAAGTGGTACCTTGGCTGAATCACGATGCCGTTATTCAGGGAGGGGAATTGACTTCCTGGCCGGAAGTGCTGAAGGGTGATGACCAGACCTTATACTGGATGCAGGAAACAACACGGCTTCGTAAACCGGTGGAAGGCCATCTGCCAGGGGCGTCCGAGCGCACGTTGACGAAAATGAAGTTGCTCGGCGTCGATTCCGATCATGAATCGATAACAGCGGATGAGGTATTGAGACGTTTGGCGCTTGGATATAATGTCGGTCTCCGCAATTCATCCATTCGCCCTGATCTATACGGCATGTTGAAAGAACTGGTAGACCGCGGCCATAATCAATTCGATCATTTCATGATGACGACCGACGGATCTACTCCTGGTTTTTATGAACAAGGAATCATGGATCACTGTGTGAAACTAGCACTGGAAGCAGGAGTACCGACGATCGATGCCTACTTGATGGCTTCGTATCAGGCCGCCAGACACTTTAGCATCGAACACCGTGTCGGAAGTATCGCGCCAGGACGCACCGCCCACTTGAATTTCCTCCATTCACCGGAAGAGCCAAGGCCTCACTCGGTCCTCGCAAAAGGAGAATGGATGAAACGGGACCATGAAACATACAATGTCGAGAAGCAGATTGATTTTCCAAGTTTCGGGGTGACACCGCTACAAATAGATTGGGATTTGAATGAGGAAGACCTCCAATTCTCTATGCCGCTCGGAATGAATATGAAGAGCTCTGTCATCATGCAGCCCTATGCACTCAGCAGCGATGCATCGCGGGAAGAGCTGCCAGAGGGAAATGAAGAATCCTTTTTAATGCTGCTCGACCGTGAGGGGGAGTGGCGAGTCAATACGGTTTTGAAAGGTTTCACGAATAAGTTGGGTGCCCTCATCAGTTCCTACTCGAATACGGGAGATATCGTACTGTTAGGGAAAAACAAGCAGGATATGAAGATAGCCTTCAACCGGATGAAAGAAATAGGGGGAGGCATTGTACTTGTACATGATGGTGACATTATCTATGAAATGCCATTGAAACTCGGCGGGGTCATGTCTGATGAAAAAATGGAAACAGTCATACAGAAGGAAAAGGAACTGCGCGAGCATTTGAGGAGCTTCGGATATCGTCATGAAGACCCTGTCTATACATTATTGTTCTTATCCTCTGTTCACCTGCCATACATTCGTATTACCCCGGTAGGAATTTTGGATGTGAAAAAGAAAGAGGTACTCTTTCCTGCAATAATGCGTTAAAATGTTAATATAGAGAAATTAAGATAAGGGTGGGACTGCGTGAAAAAAATTATATTGGGGATTCTGCTGCTCATGACCTTGTTACTGGCTGCTTGTACGAGTGAATCGGGGAAAGGGAAACAACCGGGAGATGCTCCTGAATCCAACGATGCAGGTGAGGCGGATAGCAGCAGTGAGGAAGAAACGGAGGAAGGTACATATGTCAATGTATTTCCTTTTACTGGAGAGCCGACTAATGATCAGGTTGACCATCGGGCTCTCGCTGTGATGGTCAACAACCATTCAAAAGCAAGGCCGCAAACAGGACTCAGCCAGGCGGACATCGTCTATGAATTATTGGCTGAAGGTGAAATCACTCGATTTTTAGCAGTTTTTCATAGTACAATTCCGGATGAAATAGGGCCGATAAGAAGTGCGAGGCCTTATTATTTCAATCTAGCCAAAGCCCATGAGGCTATATATACCTATCATGGCGCGGCTGATTTTATTAATGAACAGATTAGAAATGATGGCCATGACTACCTCAACGGAGCAACATACGATAATGATGGGCGCCTGTTTAAACGGGATAACACCAGGAAAGCTCCTCATAATTCCTACTTGCTGACGGAGGGGGTTACTCCAGTCGCTGACAGAAAAGGCTATGAAAGCAGCAGAAACATCGAACCTTTTACCTTCATCAATGAGAATGCAGTTCTGAATAGTGGCGGGAAAGAAGTTTCTGATCTTAAAATTGTCTATTCGGAACGTTTTGATACCACTGTTTCTTATGCCTACGAGCCAAAAGCCGGGGAGTACGTACGTTACAGTGATGGCAAGCAAACCGTAGAGCGCGATAATAACGCGCCAATCAAGCTTGCTAATGTATTGATTATAGAAACAAATCACCAGGTGATTGATTCTGCTGGCCGGAGGGACATTGATTTAACTTCCGGTGGCGAAGGCTACTTGCTGCAGGCAGGGAAGCTTCGGGAAATCACCTGGAAAAATGAGTCCGGCCGCATCATTCCTTATGAAGGGGATGAAAAAGCGGGAATGCTTCCAGGACGGACGTGGGTGAACGTGATTCCATCCAGCCCTGGACTTGAACAATCCGTATCTTACCGGCTAACAGGAGAATAGGAGGATGAATGTTAATGCAAATTGATAAATTGCGGGGGAAGACGCTGGATCAACTTTTTGAGGCGATACTCGCATTAGAAAATGTAGAAGAATGCTATCGCTTTTTTGATGACCTGGCTACGATGAATGAAGTACAATCGCTGGCCCAGCGTCTGGAAGTAGCCCGGATGCTTCGTGAGGGTTACACTTACCATAAAATCGAAACCGAAACAGGGGCTTCCACAGCTACTATTTCCCGTGTGAAGCGTAGTTTGAACTATGGTAATGACGCCTATCAGATGGCACTTGACCGTCTGGCTGCACAAAAAAATAAATAAGTGATACGAAATCGCGCCCGTGTTGATGCTGGGCGCGATTATTTTTGTCTAAGGAAAGGCTGTTCGCTCTTAAATATACTTTTTCGCGCTACATATCGGAAGCGGCTGTGCTGGTTCCTTTCTGGTACTAGTTTTTGCTATAATGAAATAATGGATTACAGGAGAAATTGGAGGACAGAATCGTGTACAATGTGAACGAGTGGCAGCATGTATTCAAGCTCGATCCGAATAAAGAAATTACAGATGAAGATTTAGAAAAAGTGTGTGAATCAGGGACAGATGCTGTCATCGTCGGTGGAACGGATCATGTGACCCTCGATGATGTATTGAATCTGCTGGCGAGGGTGCGTCGTTATTCTGTACCATGTGTGCTGGAGATGTCGAATCTTGACGCAATCACACCTGGTTTCGATTTTTATTTTATTCCGATGGTGATGAACAGCCGGGATAAAAAATGGATGATGGATATCCAGCACCAGGCGGTCAAGGAGTACGGAGACATCATGAACTGGAAAGAGCTCCTGGTCGAAGGATACTGTATCCTTAATGAGGAAGCCAAAGCTTTCCGCTATACCGGGAGCATCCTTCCATCGAGAGAGGATGTCATCGCTTATGCACGGATGGCGGAGCACATGTACAACCTGCCGATTTTTTATATGGAATATAGCGGTCTCTATGGAGATGCCGATCTCGTCGAAGAAGTAAAAGACACGCTTGAGCATACGTGCCTTTTTTATGGCGGCGGTATTACTACCGCAGAACAAGCAAAGGAAATGAAACAGCACGCCGATGTTATCGTCGTCGGTAATGTCATATATGAAGATTTGAAAGCTGCCTTGAAGACGGTAAAGGCAGTGAAAGGATAAATTAACAAAGGATGGTGTCAACATGGCCCAGGCAATTAACGGGTTATTGAAAGGCCTCAACGAACCTCAACGTAATGCAGTGACACATACAGAAGGACCACTTTTAATCATGGCAGGTGCCGGAAGTGGAAAAACACGTGTACTTACCCATCGAATTGCATATTTACTGCAGGAAAAAGAAGCGTCCCCACGCAGCATACTGGCAATTACATTTACGAATAAAGCGGCCCGGGAGATGAAGGAAAGGGTGGAAGCGCTCGTCGGCCAGGAAGGCGAATCCATCTGGATGTCGACCTTTCACTCGATGTGTGTAAGAATCCTTCGTCGTGATATTGACCGTATCGGTATCGATCGCAACTTTTCTATTCTGGATTCCAGCGATCAGCTATCGGTCATCAAACAAGTGTTGAAACAACTGAATCTTGATCCGAAAAAATGGGATCCGCGTGCGATGCTCGGGGCGATCAGCGGAGCGAAGAATGAACTGATGTCGCCGGATGACTATGCCCAGCAGGCGGGAAGCTTTTATGAAGAGCAAGTGGCAGAGGTATATAAACGCTATACAAAAACGCTGCGCAAGAATCAGTCACTCGACTTTGATGACTTGATCATGCAGACGTTGAACCTGTTCGACCGGGTACCGGAAGTGTTGGAATACTACCAGCGCCGGTTCCAATATATCCATGTTGATGAGTATCAGGATACCAACCATGCCCAGTACCAGCTGGTCAACCAGCTCGCGAGCCGTTACCAGAATCTTTGCGTCGTGGGGGATTCTGACCAGTCCATCTATCGCTGGCGTGGGGCCGACATTCAGAACATCCTGTCGTTCGAAAAGGATTACCCGAATGCAAAGGTCATCATGCTGGAGCAGAACTACCGCTCTACTAAATTGATACTCGATGCAGCCAATAAGGTGATCGAAAACAACCCTGGACGTAAACCGAAGCGCCTTTGGACAGACAATGATGGCGGCGAAAAAATCTACTATCACGCAGCGGCTACAGAACGGGAAGAGGGATTATTCGTCACCAATAAAATAGAAGAAATGGTACATGACCATAAATGTCAGTATAAAGACATCGCGATTCTTTATCGTACCAATGCCCAATCCCGTGCCATCGAGGAAACGTTCGTAAAAGCAGGCGTTCCTTATCAGATGATCGGCGGAACCAAGTTCTATGATAGAAAAGAAATCAAAGATATGCTTGCTTATTTGCGATTGATTGCCAATCCGAATGATGATTTGAGTTTTACCCGTGTGGTCAACGAACCGAAGCGCGGTGTCGGCAAAACGAGCATTGAAAAAATGCAGGCCTATGCGGCTGATCATGATATTTCTCTTTTTGAAGCAGCTGCAGAAGTTGATTTTGTCGGGGTGAGTGCCCGGGCAGCAAAGGCAATTATGGCGTTCCGTACCATGATTGATAATTGGACAAAACAGCAGGAGTTCTTATCCGCGACTGATATGGTTCAGGAAGTTATCGATAAGACAGGCTATGAGGAAATGCTGAAGAATGAAAAAAGCATTGAAGCACAAAGCCGTCTGGAAAACATTGAAGAATTCAAATCCGTTACTAAAAATTTCGAAGAGAACAGTGACGATAAAACATTGATCGCTTTCTTGACCGACCTTGCGTTGATAGCTGATATCGACCAGATGGATGAGGATCCGATGGGAGATAATAAAGTAGTATTGATGACGCTTCATTCAGCGAAAGGACTGGAGTTTCCGATTGTCTTTCTGATTGGAATGGAAGAAAATGTATTCCCGCACAGCCGATCCATTATGGATGAAGAAGAAATGGAAGAAGAACGGCGGCTTGCTTATGTGGGGATTACACGTGCGGAAAAACAGCTGTACATGACTCATGCAAAAATGCGCACGTTATATGGAAGAACGAACATGAACCCGGTCAGCCGATTTATTAACGAAATCCCGGAAGATATGATCGAAGGCAAAGCGGAAAAAGAGAACATCCCGTTTTTCAATAATCAAAAGCAGCGGACCACAGGCTTTGAGGCTCCTGCCCAGCCGAAACGTGCTCCTCAGAAACTGAAGCAAAAGACAACATCCGGGGGAGAAAAGATTACCTGGCAGGCTGGCGATAAAGCCGAGCATAAAAAGTGGGGCGTGGGCACTGTCGTCAAGGTGCAAGGAGAAGGAGAAGCGATGGAGCTTGATATCGCCTTCCCGGCACCGGTCGGTGTCAAACGCCTGCTGGCCAAATTCGCACCAATCACAAAAGTATAAGGTGAGGTGTTCCCATGAACGAAGCAGAAGCTAAACAAAAACTTGAATCATTACGCGAGCAACTAGACCGTTATAATCATGAATACCATGTCGAAGACAACCCGAGTGTTTCCGATTATGAATACGATATGAAAATGCGGGAGCTGATCGAACTGGAAGAAAAGTTCCCGGAATTGATCACTCCAGACTCTCCGTCCCAGCGTGTCGGCGGGCCTCCACTGGATGCATTTGTCAAAGTCCAGCACAATGTACCGATGTTGAGCTTAGGTAATGCCTTCAATGAAGAAGAGCTTCGCGACTTTGACCGCCGCGCTCGTGGCGGAGTAGAGGAAGACCTCCAATACGTCTGCGAACTGAAAATCGATGGCCTTGCTGTGTCATTGACTTATGAAGATGGCTTGTTTGTGCGGGGAGCTACCCGTGGTGATGGTACGACAGGAGAAGATATTACGAAGAACCTGCGCACCATCCGTAATATCCCGCTCCGGCTTAAGGAAAATCATTCGCTTGAAGTCCGCGGTGAAGCCTATATGCCGAAAAAATCATTCCTGGCGCTGAACGAGGAAAAAGAAGCTAATGGAGATGAGCCATTCGCCAATCCGCGTAATGCCGCCGCAGGATCCTTACGTCAGCTGGATCCTAAAATAGCTGCCAAGCGTAATCTTGACATCTTTTTATATGGAGTCGGTGAATGGGAAGACAGCCCCCTTGAATCGCATAGTGAACGACTGGAGAAATTAGAAGAACTCGGCTTAAAGACGAATCCGGAATGGAAGAAATGCAAGGATATCGACGAAGTGATTGACTACGTTAATGGCTGGGTCGAGCATCGGATGGACCTCGATTATGAAATTGACGGCATCGTCATCAAGGTCGATCGCCTTGATCAGCAGGAGACATTAGGATTCACGGCGAAAAGCCCTAGATGGGCGATCGCCTATAAGTTTCCTGCAGAAGAAGCAATCACCTATTTGAAGGACATTGAACTCAGTGTCGGCAGAACGGGTGCCGTCACACCGACGGCAATTCTTGAACTAGTGAAAGTGGCCGGTACCACGGTACAGCGCGCCTCGCTTCATAATGAAGACTTAATCAAAGAAAAAGATATTCGTATCGGTGACACCGTAGTTATCAAGAAAGCCGGGGATATCATTCCGGAGGTGGTCCGTGTCCTTACCGAAGAACGAAACGGTGATGAGGAACCTTACGCCATGCCGGAAGAGTGCCCAGAGTGTGGCAGCGAGCTTGTCCGTTTAGAAGAGGAAGTAGCGCTTCGCTGTATCAATCCGAACTGCCCGGCTCAGCTGCGGGAAGGCCTGATTCACTTTGTATCAAGAAACGCCATGAATATTGACGGTCTTGGCGAAAAAGTCATCGCCCAGCTGTTCAAAGAGAATTTGATCGCAACGATTGCCGATCTTTATAAACTGGACCGGGAAGAATTGCTCAGGCTGGAGCGGATGGGAGAGAAATCCGTAGATAACCTGCTGCGTGCCATTGATGCTTCTAAAGATAATTCCTTAGAGCGGTTGCTATTTGGGCTTGGCATCCGATATGTCGGTTCCAAAGCGGCAAAGACATTGGCTGAAGCTTTTGAAACAATGGATAACCTGCAGGAAGCCAGCTATGAAGACTTGACGGCTATCAATGAAATCGGAGAGAAAATGGCTGATTCTATTTACCGTTACTTTGACGAACCAAAGGTTCAGAGTTTGCTTACTGAACTAAAAGAACTTGGTTTGAACATGGAATATAAAGGCAGGAAGAAAAGCGATCAGCCAAGCGATTCGCCATTTATGGATAAAACGATTGTCCTTACTGGTAAAATGGAAAACTATACGCGATCACAAGCAAAGAAGTTAGTTGAGGAACTTGGCGGGAAAATTACAGGAAGCGTCAGCAAGAAGACGGATTTATTGATCGCTGGGGAAGACGCCGGTTCGAAATATGATAAGGCAAAAGAACTTGGAGTAGAGATTTGGGATGAAGAAACGTTCAAACAAGCATTGAATGCTTAGGGAGTGGAAATATGAGAAAGCTGCACGCATTATGGATGAGTACTCTCCTGGTGCTGACCGCCTGTATACCGGTTTATGATAACGACGAAGAAATAGTACAGGAAAATACGGATGATAGTAAGAATGAAACAGCGATTGTCCCTCGTCATAATATCTCCGAAGAACATTATAAAACAATTTTGACGGAGGACGGTCCAAAACAGGCGAAAGCTCGTGGGACGATAACAAGACAGCTGAACAATCGACTGGACATTGATGAGATGGAAACAGGCCTGCAACGGCATTCCAAAGAATATTTTGATCCTGAATCTCACTTTTTCCAAGCCGGGCAATATTTAGAGCGTGACACCGTTCTTGCGTTGATTGATGGATTGAACCCAGACCGTGACAAGTTAGAGTCAGAAGACGACCATCGGAAAAATCCCAGGGTTCTTTCCCATATCCTCGAACAGAATTACTTGAAAGAAGAAGGGGAAGGTGTCGTCAAGCTGGCTGGTATTTCGATCGGATTGGCTCTGAAGTCGACCTATTCATTCCAAACGGAAATCGGAGGACCTACTTACGATGAAGATATTTCTGAGCAGGAAATACTTAAAATGGGACAGCGGACTGCTGACCAGGTGATAGAGGAGATACGTAAAAAAGAAGGTCTTGAGAACGTACCGATTATGATTGCTCTTTATCGTGAGGAAGATTCCGGTTCCGCTGTTCCTGGGAATTTTATTAAAAAAGCGTATGTGAAAAGCGGAAGTACCAATTCTCCTGATTGGAAAGATGTTAACGAGGACTTTATTTTGTTCCCTTCTGGTGAAGCGGAAGAAAAACATTATCAGGATTCTCAGCTGCTAGGAGAATTCCGTAATGAAGTGTCGAAGTATTTCCCTAACTTTGTCGGGTTTGTAGGGGAAGGATTCTATGTTAACGATAACTTAGAAGAGGTATCGATAGAAATCCCGATCCAGTTTCAGTCGAAGAGTGAAGTGGTCGGGTTCACCCAGTACGTATATGGTTTAGTAATGGAAATGTTTAAAGAAGATTATGAGATAGAAGTGAAAATCAGCAGTAACAGTCAACCGGAAAGTGTAATCGTAAAAGAGCGAGGCAAAGAAGACCCCTACGTCCATATCTATTAATCTCACACCCCACCCTGAGACATATCAGGGTGGGATTTTTTTGACTGGAAAAATAATTCAGATGTTAAATTTGAACAGTTGGTAGAGATAAGATAGAATATGTTATGGAAGCGCTTTAATAAGGTTACATAAGTGAGATGAAAGCGGGCTTCTATTTCTATTTCCCAAGGAGGCGTTTTAGAATGGTAGTACCTTACAAGCATGAACCCTTTACAGATTTCAGTGTAGAAGAAAATCGCAAGGCAATGGAAGAGGCGATTGCGAAAGTGGAATCTGATTTAGGTAAAGAATATCCACTGATCATTGGTGGCGAGCGTATCATGACAGACGATAAAATCGAGGTCGTTAATCCGGCCAATCGAAAAGAAGTCATCGGTTACGTGTCGAAAACAAATAGAGACCTTGCTGAAAAAGCGCATAAGATTGCGGACGAAACCTTCGAATGGTGGCGCAAAACAGACGCGAGCTTCCGTGCGGACATTTTGTTCCGTGCTGCTGCGATTGTCCGTCGCCTCAAACATGAGTTTACGGCTCATCTTATTAAAGAAGGAGGAAAACCATGGAAAGAAGCGGATGCTGATACGGCAGAAGCAATCGACTTCATGGAATTCTATGCCCGCCAGATGCTGCGGATTGATGATGGGGTAGAGATCAATTCCCGCCCAATTGAAAATAATCGCTTCAATTATATTCCGCTAGGTGTCGGGGTTGTCATTTCTCCATGGAACTTCCTGTTTGCCATTATGTGTGGTACGACAGTAGCTTCAATGGTTTCCGGAAATACGGTTCTATTAAAACCAGCAAGTGCGACACCAATCATCGCTTATAAGATGATGGAAGTACTGGAAGAAGCGGGGATGCCTGCAGGTGTTATCAACTATGTACCTGGAAGCGGAAAAGAAGTGGGTGACTATCTGGTTGACCACCCACGCACACGTTTCATTAGTTTCACTGGCTCTCGTGAAGTCGGAACGCGTATCTTTGAACGTGCAGCCAAAGTGCAGGATGAACAAAAATGGCTGAAGCGTACCATCATTGAAATGGGTGGTAAAGATACCATTGTTGTCGACAATGAGTCTGATCTTGAGCTTGCGGCGGATGCCATTACCTATTCTGCGTTCGGATTCTCCGGGCAGAAGTGTTCTGCATGTTCCCGTGTTGTCGCTCATGAAGATGTTTACGATGAGCTGCTTGAACGAGTGGTTGAAAAAACGAAGAACGAAGTGAAATATGGTGATCCGACGGACCATGGTTCTTACATGGGACCGGTCATAGACCAGGGCGCTTATGATAAAATCCTAGGGTACATTTCCAAAGGTAAAGAAGAAGGTCGCCTTGTCCATGGCGGTAAGGGGGACAACAGCAAAGGATGGTTCATCGAGCCGACTATTTTTGCAGATGTTGACCCGGAAGCTGTCATTATGCAGGAAGAGATTTTCGGACCAGTGGTGGCATTTACAAAGGCTAAGTCATTTGATGAAGCCATTGAAATTGCCAATAATACCGAATACGGTCTGACTGGTGCCGTAATCACAAATAACAGACAGCACCTGGAACAGGCCAGAGAAGATTTCCATGTTGGAAACCTTTACTTCAATCGTGGCTGTACAGCGGCGATTGTCGGCTACCATCCATTTGGCGGCTTCAATATGTCCGGTACCGATTCGAAAGCTGGCGGACCAGATTATCTGCTGCACCATATGCAGCCGAAAACAACTTCCGAAATGCTTTAATTGTTTCAAAAAAATCCTCCTTTATTGGAGGATTTTTTTTATGAAGCCGGATATAATAAAAGCGCATACAAGCAAAGGAATATTTGTAAATATTTGCATAGGTAGATAGTAGTACCCACATAAAACAGGGTTCTGTTTAAAATTATTAAATTTTTTTTTATTACCTTTTATGAATATATATCGCATATAAAAAATATATGACGGTAAATATAGTATTTAAATGTATAATCATACATCCATTTGTCGATGATATAATTTTTGCAATGTTCAAATCATTTGTATATGATATAGTTGTACCTGCGTTTGTGTTTTAACGCTCCTATGACTTTTGAATCATAATTTTAAATTTTTAAAAAATTGCATGGGAGTGTATAACGGAGCTAAGGAACAAAAAAATGTGGAGGTGGAAACATGGAAGAATTCGCACTATCCGGGGCAACTTGGTTCTGGCTGTTTGTCCCTATGCCAATATTAATCCTACTATCCGTCATTACTTTATTTACTGAAAGGAGCGAATAACAAACAATGGGTACAGCAACGTTAATAACGTTTATTATTTATTTATTAGGTATGCTGGGCATCGGTTTTGCCGCATACAAAATGACAAGCAATTTATCTGATTATGTATTAGGAGGCCGCCGTTTAGGGCCAGGTGTCGCTGCGTTAAGTGCCGGAGCATCTGATATGAGTGGTTGGCTATTACTAGGTCTGCCAGGTGCTATTTATGCAGCAGGTCTTGGAGAAGCATGGATCGGGGTCGGACTTGCTATCGGTGCTTACTTGAACTGGCAATTCGTCGCTCGTCGTCTGCGTGTTTATACGGAGGTTGCAAATGATTCAATCACGGTTCCGGATTACCTGGAGAACCGTTTCCACGATAATTCACACATCTTACGAGTAATATCAGCACTTGTAATCCTTCTATTCTTCACCTTCTATACTTCATCCGGTATGGTGGCAGGTGCCAAGCTTTTTGAAGCGTCATTCGGATTGTCGTACACACAAGCACTATGGATTGGTGCAATTGTAACCATTTCTTATACTTTCTTAGGTGGTTTCCTTGCTGTAAGCTGGACTGACTTTGTTCAGGGTATCTTAATGTTCGCAGCATTGATTGCAGTTCCGGTCGTGGCTATTACGGAAATCGGCGGCTGGGAAGCAACGATAAATGCTGTAGGAAGCATTGAACCAGGCAACTTGAACATGGTAAGTGGTGTTGGCCTGTTAGCAATTATCTCCTCCATGGCATGGGGTCTTGGTTATTTCGGACAACCGCATATCCTTGTCCGTTTCATGGCACTACGTTCACCTAAAGATGTGCCGAAAGCACGCTTTATCGGTGTAACTTGGATGGTACTTGGTCTTTATGGTGCAATTTTTACAGGTTTAGCAGGTCTTGCTTACATCAATTCACAGGATGTTGGCATGTTGAGTGAATTTGGTATTACATTGATCAATGAAAATGGCGTTCAAATGCTGGATGACCCAGAAAAAGTATTCATTGCATTTTCTCAAGTATTGTTCCATCCTGTCATTGCCGGTATTTTATTGGCAGCAATCCTGTCTGCTATCATGAGTACGATTGACTCTCAGCTGCTTGTATCTTCTTCAGCACTTGCGGAGGACTTCTACAAAGCGATTTTCCGTAAGCAGGCGACTGAGCGTGAATTGGTATGGGTTGGTCGTATTGCTGTTGCAGGTATCGCTTTGATTGCCGTAATGCTTGCACAAAATCCAGACAGCACAGTACTGGAATTAGTATCTTATGCTTGGGCAGGTTTTGGTGCGGCATTCGGCCCGATCATCATCTTATCTCTATTCTGGAAAGGCATCACTCGTAATGGTGCACTTGCCGGTATGATCGTCGGTGCGGTTACTGTAGTAGTATGGGCTGATTTCTTAAGCGGTGGCATTTTCGATCTTTATGAAATCGTTCCTGGTTTCATCTTGAACTTGATTGTTGCTATCGTTGTCAGTCTTGCCGGGCCTAAGCCTTCTAAAGAAATTATTGCTTCCTTCGAAGAAGCTTCCCGTCGTTAATGGTTTTAAAAAAACTCTTTCCTGTTGCGTTACAGGAAAGAGTTTTTTTGTGTGTGCCCGGCATGTGCGCACGCTTTAGGGTTCAAGTCCCGAGCGGTGAAGGTCATTGTAACCGTTAGCTGAAGGCAAGGGTGTCTGGGACGACCTGGAATCTGAAGGAAGCTGGAGGC